>JAGLDC010000049.1 GCA_023145965.1 bacterium
TTTCGGTGAAGCCATATCGGTCATACTCATGCTAATAGCACTCGGCATGTGTTACACCGAACGATGTTTAAAGAATAAAGCTAAAAAATAGTTATTCGATTCTAGCCTTTTTTACATCGTCGTAGAATTCTATTCCGATAAGGTCGTTGGATTTAAGAAAACTCGATTTGTCGATAGCTATTCCATCTTTATGAACAATCACGAATCCCCGTTTTAGAGTGTTTTTCACGCTTAAATTCGTTAATCTATCTGCATTTCGAAGAAGTCTATTCGCGGATCGCTCGAATATATTTTTCTCGAAGTAAATTGCCTTGGATAATTGTTCGTCAAGGCGTTGTTCCCATTCTCTAATTCGGTTTAGAGGTTCGGTCCAAGCTGTCCTTTGCATATTTACTTCGAGGCGAGATTTAGCGCTATCGAAAACCATTAAGCACTTATTCCGAGTCGTGAACAAATAATTCTCGATTTGGCTTTTAAGCTCACGGATGTCCTTAACGGCTATTTCCGCTGCTGCAGATGGTGTGGGTGCCCTCATATCCGCTACATAATCTGAAATCGTAAAATCGATTTCATGGCCAACAGCGCTGATTATCGGTATTTTTGAAGCAAATATCGTTCTCGCTAATTCTTCGTCATTGAAGCACCACAGGTCTTCCTCGTTTCCCCCACCACGGCCTATCACCAATAGATCGACATTACCGTATTGGTTGAATTCTTCAATTCCGGCTACTATATCCTTGGCTGAGCCTTTGCCCTGCACCTTAGCGGGTCGAATGATAATTGTCACATAGGGTGCCCTGCGTTGAATAACGTGGATAATATCCCGAATTGCCGCCCCTGTTGGGCTTGTAATAACTCCTATTCTGAAGGGAAAAGCGGGGAGCTTTCTTTTTCTTTTTGGATCGAAGAGCCCTTGAGAAAACAGTTTCTCCTTGAGTTGGCGAAAAGCAATTGCTCGTGCTCCCTCCCCATCGGGGATTAATTTCCTAACTGAGAATTGGTAGCGGCCGTTTTTTTCATAGAGCGTTGGCGAACCAAAGGTCTCGACTTTCATGCCGTCTTCCGGCTTAAAACCGAGATTCTGCGCAACATTCCTCCATATAACGCCATCGACTGAGGCAACTTCGTCAACGAGTAGAAAATAAATATGGCCAGAGGAATGGATCTTCACATTCCGAAGTTCGCCTCTCACCCATACACCAATGGGGAAAATGCCCTCTAAAGCTTGGCGAGACATAGAGTTTAGCTCTTTAACAGAAAGAATTTTACGCTCGTCAGCCAATTCTAGGTTCCCTAGCAGTTTTGATTATACTTTTCATCTCGCGAACAGCCCTTTCGATTCCAACGAATATAGCACGAGCGATAATAGAGTGGCCTATTGAGAGTTCCTCTACAGGCTCTATAGCCGCAATATTTGTCACATTACGATAATTGAGTCCGTGTCCTCCGGCTACACCCAGTTTCATTTTATTCGCAAGATGCGCTGTTTTTTCAATCGTCCTAAGTGCAGACACCTCTTCCTCGAAGCTTCGAGCTTCTGCATAGTGTGTAGTATTTAATTCAACATAATCTGCGGCCAACGCGGCGGCGGCTTTCATATTTTCCTCAGTTGTATTAACAAAAAGCGAAACGATTATGCCTTCATTGGCGAGTTGCTCTATCGGTGATTCGAGTTCACCGCCTTCTTCAGCGAGATCGAATCCTCTTTCCGTGGTTTGCTCACCCTGCCTCTCTGGAACGAGAGTTACCATATCCGGTTTAATCTGGAGTGCAATGTCTATCATTTCCTGTTTGGCAGACATCTCGAGAGTCATGTGGCTTGTAGTAATCTGACGCACAAGATAGACATCTCGGTCGGTGATATGTCTTCGGTCGCTCCGAAGATGAACTGTTATACCATCGGCGCCAGCCTGTTCGGCCATAACAGCAGCGTGAACAGGATCAGGATACTGTGCCCCTCTTGCTTGCCTCAAAGTGCCTACATGATCGATATTAACAGATAATCTACTCATTTTACCTCCCTTATTATTCGTCATCGATATATCGCTGTCACGGTTTTTGCTAAGGCTTTATGATGTATCTCTTTACATGAAAAGCCGCAAAAACATCCACCCCAAGAAATTATATACCCTACCCCGTGCCAGCTAATTGTTTCACGGTTTTTCGTGTCCCATCACGTCGGGATTTTTTAGAAAGCCTTTTAGATAAAAGGTCCAAAACACTCCGTGTTTATTGTTTTCCGTATTCGAACAGGCCTCCGGCCTGCAGAATTTCCATTTGAGTTTTCGAAATTGCTTTAAATTGAATTAATTTTTTATTCTGCAGATTTTTAGCAGTGCCTTCCTCAATTTTTATTTCGATTTCGTCACCTGTTTTCAATTCGGTGCTCATTATTGCTGGAGCTTGAATGACAGGAAATGCAGCATTGACTGCATTCCGCCAATAAATCGCGCCAAAAGACTCTCCTATTATAGCTTGAACACCGAGTGCTATAAAGCCATCGACTGCTTGTTGACGGGATGAACCGGAGCCAAAATTTTTTCCAACGACAAGAATATCGCCTGGCTTGATTTTAACGGGAAAATCCCGCCAATCGTCGAGATTGCCAAAAATATGTTTTCCCATTTCTTCGATTTTTGTTATCGCAAGATGCTTATTATGGAAGATCTGATCAGTATCTATATTGTCGATGGGGCGATTATTATTGTCTCGCACGACCCATACTCTGCCCCGTATGATATTTTTTCTGTTCACTATTTATCCTTTGTTTATTGAATTTACATATTCATTTTAAGAGTGTTACATATTTATGGCAGTTCGACTGTTTAATAAGATATATTCCTGTTGGAAGCCTATTCCCATCCTTATCTTTAGCATCCCAAATCGCTTGAAAATGTTTTATTTGTTTAGTTTCAATCCTATTTATCAATTTCCCTAATATGTTGAAAATATATATTGGTTCAGAGGGATTTAAAACAGATATTTTACATGTCGAGTTGAAGGGATTTGGATACACTTCTATCGAATGGTGTTTCGGATTCCGATATTCGGCAATTTCGAGGGGATTCGAGCGCCAGACTACAGCATCTATTGCGATGTTTTCGCCGGTTGTGCCTGTGCAATCGCCGACGTAAACGTAATTTGAATCGCTCGAATTAAACCGCCATGTGCCGAGTTGAACCCATTCGTCAGAATATAGAGATTGATCTGTTGTTACAGTATCGACACCGAAGACATGCTTAATTTGATAGCTGACTTCGGCCTGATTATGTTCGCCCGGGATGAAAATACAAACTGAATAATTACTGGATATCGGGAGTTGAGGCCGCCACCATCCCCCATTAACATCTGGTGTATGAGAGATGCTGTTTGTCCAATAGGTTGTGCCCTCGACACCACCCGGAACAATTCGTCTATATGAAATCGGCCCCTGCCATCGGAAACCATTGGAGGAAAGAGTAACCAGCGTATCCGGCGCGGGAAGTTCGCCTCTATTGCTCCACCAAAGGGCATCGAATCCTATTCGCTCATCGGCAAATCCAGTGGCATCACCAAGGTAAACGGTGCCGCCAGCTCCGGCTTCGAATGAATAAGTGCCAAGACTCACCCATTCATCGAAGAAATCCGCCTGACGGACGATTACGGTGTCCGTTCCAAAATCGTGATTTACGGCGTAGCGGGCGGAAGCCACGCTATTTACAGCTGGAATATGAGCAAAAAGTTCGTAATTACGCCTGTCTGGAAGATTAGGTGTCCATGTGCTGAAGCAAGTATCATCTGAAGGATCGGTTGCGCTGGTCGAGGATATCCACCACATCGTATTGAAATAGCCGGTATCGACTTCGTGCCAAAACTCCAAATCACCATTCATCTCGAAACCGAACGAGACATCGTCAATTATAGTGTCCCGAGGAAAATCACCAGCAAATACCTCCGCAACACCGTTCCAGAAGGTTGCATCGTTGTTATCGTAGCCGAGTGCCCAATAACCGATCCCCATAAGATCGGAAGTCACCGACCATCGATATTTGATGTCCAAAGAGCGCGCATCGTCCCACCAACATTGACGATAGCTACTGTAGATATACCACGGGCAAGGCGCGTTGCCATCCCAATTACAGCCATATGTAAGTGTGTCCGAGACACATGATGAGTAAATACTCGCGGTTCCGGTTGCTGTTGTCGAAGCGCCACGCAAAGTGCCGGAACAAGGCCAGTCATAACCATAAAGCGGAAGACCTACAATGAATCGCGACCGCTTGAAAGCATCGCTACCGCAATAATGCTCTACTGAATAAGCGATGTCGTAATAGCATCCGGGATCATCAAGCGGGGCCACCGGACCGGTCGTTGAGGAACCACCCCAGTAATAGCCGTAACCCATGAGGAACAAAGCATCGAGATGTGGCAACAATGAGTCGGAATCGAAGGTTCCGTGCCAATCTACCGAAGGAAGACATACGCTAACCCATTTCTCTGAATCGCGGGCGTGGACGCTGTCCGCAAGTTCTCTAAGGAAGGCGTAGAAGCCGTTTTCGTCGGATGAATTCGGAAGCTCGAAATCGATATTAACGCCGTCGGCGCCAAGTGCCATCTGCTCGCAGATATTGTGGCATGCGTTCGAGCGGTTCGTCGCATTGCCTACGATGCTCGAGATCGTGCTTTCATCGAATACCACAACGCAAAGATCGACCGCGCATCCGCCGGAATGAGCGGCATCGAGAAGCGTCGTAGTAGGCCAATCGTGGGTCGAGCTCACATTGCCGTAGCTGTTCAAGGTAATATTGAAATATGCGATCCTCGTAAGCAAGTCTATGCGCGAAGGCATATAGCCACTATATTCCCAATATGGTAGAAATCCATAAATCTCGTGCGAAAGCTCAGTGTGTGGGCGCATTGAAGGTCTAAACGATGGCACCTCCCCCTGAATCCAACCACCCCCGAACACGGAATCATGTTCGAAGTGGGGCGATAATATGGGCGTTGTTACTGCGAAAACACAAAAAACGATAATAATCGAGCATAAAAAAACTTTCATGCTGGTAATATAAAGCTAATGCTTCTAAACGCAAAGAAAATGTGTTTGTATAAAATCAAGGACCTTAATAATGTTAATACCAATTATCAATAACCTACCTTAAATAAACACTGCTCTTGACAGGCCTATCCTTTGCAATATATTGATAAGTTGATTTGTAATAGTTATCAAAAAGGGAGATAATGTCTTTTAAGCGGCGTGTGCCCATTGCAATAAAGATTTTTTTCGGCTTCGCGATGATGCTTTTTTTCGTATTATTAGGAAGCTTCCTTTTTCTTTCCCAACTTACGAAGCTTAACAATATTATTAAATGCACTAGCACCGGCATGTATCGTGTTGCTTTGTCTCAACAATTGCGTGGTAAATTGCGTCAACAGAGAAGCTCACGCGTTCTATTTAATCACCTTGGACAACCTGTTGACCGGGCTACCGCCGAAAAATCGATTTCACAGCTTAATCGCAACTTCGCTTCAGAAATATCAAAAGCGAAAAAAAACAATCGCGATAAATCCTCGCTCAATTCACTTGAAAAACAGTTATTCGAATTTATAGAGACATCGCAAAAGGCTATCTCCCTTGCTGAAGATAGTTCAGCTATCGACGCAAATACGCTTATCTCGAACGAGAAGAACAAGAAGTTGATATCGAGTTTAAAATCCTTGCTTGAAAGTGCTCAAAAAAAATCCAAGTTTGCTATCAGCCAGAATGACTTGATATTGACGGTAGAAACAGTCGATCTTTATATCAAACCCCTTTTCTACATCGAGCGATTCAAGCGAGAAAAACAGGATTTTCTTGCGGGTGCTGATTCACTCGCGGTTCTTTCCACAACAAACAATAGAACTCCCGAGATAATCAAATCACTTTCTTTTGCACTGGATTCTTTATTCGAGATCGAGATCTACAGCAGTCAAAGCACCTCTGTAGAATGGGATAGTGTCTATGCAGCTCTAAATGATACATTGGAAAATATTTTAATCAATCAACTTGCTGGAATCAGCACTACTCTCGAACAATCACAAAAAGCAGTGGTTTTGACACGAAAGACGGGTATTTGGGGAACGGTCATTCTGTTTTTGCTCGGTTTAATTATAGCTTACGCTATCGCTAGCAGAATAGCCTCTCCAATCGGCATGCTTCGGGAGGCCACCGCCGCCGCTAGTCGGGGGGAATGGGATAGGAAACTCGAAAAAACGACAGATGATGAGATAGGCGATCTTACCGATGATTTCAACGCTATGCTAATCAAACTCGGTAAACTCGACGAGATGAAAAGTCGTTTTCTTGCAAGCATAACTCATGATCTTAAAAGCCCCATCGGTAGAGTTCGAGGTAATATAGCCAACCTTCAGGATGGTCTCCTTGGCCCTGTTTCCGAGGGGCAGACCGAACTTCTCGATATGATGTCAAAAGATATCGATAAGCTATCACACCTCATTCACGACATTCTCGACCTTCAGAAAATGAAAGCCGGTGCGTTTAAGCTCGATATTAAACCTGTTAGCGTCCATGAGTTCATTTTATCCAGTCTCGAACAACATGCTGTTGTTTTTGTTGAGAAAGAAATTGAGATGGGTATCAAGATCGAATTTGATAACCTAACAGTGAATTTCGATCATCGCCAGATTGACCGAGTTCTCGACAATCTCATTACTAACGCCCTTAAATTCACAAGTCCCGGGGGCAAGATTATAATCGAGGCTTCTCAAGACAACGATAATTTAGTAATAAAAGTATATGATACGGGTGTCGGCATCCCTAAGGAACACCTAGATCGAGTTTTCGGTGAATTCTATCAAGTTGAGGATAAAGCCAAACCGGCGAAGGGCACCGGTCTCGGTCTTGCTATTTCAAAACAGATAATCGAGGCTCATTCTGGAAAGATTTGGGTTGATAGCGTATCCGGAGAGGGAACCTATTTTGCCTTTTCAATTCCAATCTCGAGAACAGGAGCAAATTTTGGATAAAGAAAAAGTCCTTATCATCGATGACGAAGTTGAAAACCTGTTCATGCTCAAAATACGACTGGAGCACGAAAATTTCGAGGTTCTCACGACAAATGATCCTTTCAAAGGACTGGAAACTGCTCTCGCTCAGATTCCAGATGTTATATTGCTCGATATCAACATGCCAGGTCTCGACGGTTTTGGCGTTTGCAGACGCCTTAAGGCTGATTTTAAAACCTCTGGCATTCCTGTTATTATGCTCACCTGCATGGATGACACCGATTACAAAATCGAGGGTCTCGAAGGTGCTGGTGCGGACGACTATTTAATCAAGGATGAAATTGACCACCGGGAAATCGCAGCTAGAATTAGATCGATTCTCAGGCGGACACGCGATTCCATCTCGGCCAATCCCCTCACGCGCCTTCCCGGCAATCGTGCAATCGACAGCGAACTTCAAAGGCATTTCGCGGATGGAAGGCCTTTTGTAATTGGTTATGTCGATATTGATAATTTTAAAGCATACAACGATATATATGGATTCCAAAATGGAGATAAGGTTATTCTAGCCATAGCTGATATCCTCAGAAATTCGGTGGGTCAATTCGCAGGATCATTTATAGGTCACATCGGAGGCGATGATTTTTTATTTCTCGCCGAACCTGAGAACGCGACAGCTATAGCCGCCGGGATTGTGTCTCTCGTCGAACAAACGGCGCCCGGTTTCTATTCAAAAGAACATCGCGAAGTTAAAGGCATCAATTCAACTGACAGAGATGGAAATCCCCGTTTTTTTTCCTTCTTCGCGGTTAGTATAGCCTTAATCCCTAATGAAGCAGTGATTAATCAATCCGAACTATCCGAGCTTGCGGGTAAGATGAAAAAAACCTTGAAGGCTCGAGGAGGCAATAGATATGGTGGTCCCGAAATACTTGTGTAAATATCTTTTTTTAGTTGGCTTCGTTTTTATTCTTTCATGTGCGCACATCCCAAAAACCACACAGGCTTCTGCTGATATCTATATGTCAGCCTCGGAAAATTTAAAAAAGCAGCGGCTCGAGGAAGCAAAATACGAATTCAATCAGTTATACACTAAACACCCAAAATCCGATTATGCTGACGATGCCCTTTTTCGACTCGGATATATTTCCTGTGTTCAAGAAAAATACAATGACGCTCTCGATTTCTATGATGATTTAATCGATAAATATCCCAAAAGCGAATGGATTTTCGATGCTAAAGTTTGGCAGAACTTACTTAAATCCTGGCAAAGCTCCAACAATGAATTAAAGGCTGTCAGAAGTAAGCTTAATTCCAAAAAAACGACAAAAGAACCTTCGGAAAATAAAGCTTCAGAGGAAATAGAGGGGCTTCAACAGGAACTATCTAAACTCAAAGAGGATAATCGCAAACTTAGAGAATTGATCGAATCCATGGAATAAAAACTTACATCGATACAAATCTGGAGGGGATTATGCAAAAAAGAGATGTTTGGAGCAGTCGAACCACTTTCGTTTTAGCAGCCATAGGATCCGCCATAGGATTGGGAAACATATGGAGGTTTCCTTATATATGCTATGCAAACGGTGGTGGAGCTTTTCTCATCGCTTATGTTGTATGTCTCTTTGTTGCCGGGATACCGCTACTCATGCTCGAATTTGGCATAGGAAAACGCATGAATAATGCTGCACCTGGTTCTTTCATGACTATTCGCGGGGGCTTTGAGTGGTTCGGATGGTTCGCTGTTGGAATTGGTTTTATCATTACAACGTACTACTCCGGTATTCTCTCCTATTGCATTAACTATTTTGTTTACAGCTTTAATACATCATGGGGAAATGATCCGAGTGGTTTTTTCTTCGATAATATCCTCGGGATAACGAAAGAACCATGGTCAATTGGAAAACTTCAAATTCCACTATTTATAGGGCTACTATTAGCTTGGGTGTGGATTATAGCCTCTATCTGGAAGGGCACAAAAACAGTCGGCAAGGTTGTCTGGTTTACAGTGCTTGGGCCATGGCTTTTACTGATCCTTTTCGTAATTCGAGGCGTTACACTCGATGGTGCAGTCGATGGAATAAGGTATTATCTGACTCCTGTCTGGATTAAACTTCTCGAACCGAGGGTTTGGCTTGCTGCTATCTCTCAAGTTTTCTTTAGTTTAACTGTAGGTTTCGGTGTGATGATAGCTTATGGCAGCTTTCTCGACGACGAGATATGCATCGTTAGCAATGCATGGATAATTGGGATTGCGGATGCTTTAACCGCTATTATCGGTGGTTTTGCCGTTTTCGGTGCCCTAGGTCATAAGGCCCTTATAGATGGTGTTCATGTAGCAGATGTTGTCCGTTCGGGTCCGGGTCTCACATTTGTTACATATCCCGAGATCATCAATGGCCTGCCTTTCCCCCAACTTTTTGGTCTTTTATTCTTCACAATGCTCGGTTTATTAGCGATAGATTCTGCCTTCAGCCTCGTAGAGGGTGCTTCCGCAGGGCTTCAGGATAAATTTGGTTGGACTCATAAGAAGGCTAATTTAACGGTCGGTTGCCTAGGTTTCCTCTTGGGAGTGCCCTATATATTCGGTGCTGGCATTCATTGGCTCGACATAGTCGATCATTTTATGAATCATTTCGGTCTGACTCTTGTTGTCCTTGGTGAATGTTTTATTATCGGCTGGTATTTCAAAGCAAAAAACATGAGGACTTTTTTAAACACCCACTCACGAACGAAAATAAACCGCCTTTGGGATTTCGCTATTAAGTTCATTTTACCGATTTTTATTCTTGTTATGATAGGTTTCGAATTGAAAGACAGGATAGCCGAACCTTATGGCGACTTCTGCCTACGCAGTCAAGAGATTATTTTTGGTTGGTCTATTCTAGTGTTGGTTATAATAGTAAGCATAATAATCGCTAGCATCAGGGGATCCGATGACTATGAAAGACGCGTTAACGCTATACGACAGAAGAAACGCACAAAGAAATAACTATGACTGCAAACGAAAAACAAATTCGAGCATGGAAATGCGGTGAATTCGGGCTCATAGATCGAATACGAGTTCGTTTTCCAAACATAGACCTTACAGACGATTGCGCTTTGCTCGAGATTGCACCCTCAAAAAAAATGCTTGTCTCGACCGACACTTCTGTTAGAGGTATCCATTTTCCACAAAATCCCGAATTTATGGAGTCAGCGGGATTTAAAGCATTTGCTGGTGCTGTCTCGGATATTAACGCCTCCGCTGGCAAGGTAATAGGAGCGCTTTTGGCGCTTAACCTTCCGGAATCATTAACTTTGGCTGAATTCGATAGTTTTATCGATGGCATAAAATCTTTTTCAAACAGGTTCAATATCCCTATCTTGGGCGGCAATATAAGTGGTTCAACCGAATTCTCTGCGACGTTCACCGCGTTTGGAGAATGCGATAGATGTGTAACACGTAACGGAGCAAGACCTGGCGATGTTTTATTTGTTATTGGTGAACTGGGTGGTCCAGAAGCTGGAAGAATTATCGTCATGGGTGAAGCAGAAACAACATCACCGCACTCAGAAATCATGAAAAACCGGTTTCTAAGACCAGAACCACCTCTCGGCCTTGGAGAGTATCTCTCCAAAATTGGTGCCACAGCGATGATAGATATATCAGACGGCCTCCTCGCCGATGCCGAACATATCGCTTCGGAGAGTCGAGTCGCATTTTCAATCGACTTGGCAAGTCTCCCACTTTTTCCTGGTGTTGAGGATGTTGCTTCACAAAAAGGTATTCCCCCATATAAGATAGCCGTCGCTAGCGGCGAAGAATATACGCTACTTTTTACACTACCGACATCCTCATTTGACATGCTTAATGCCATCCCATATAAATTCAGCCAAATCGGCCATGTTTCCGAAGGCAAGGGAATACAAACATTTTTATATGGACAGGAAATTGACATAAAAAAAACCGGTTGGCGTCATTTCTAACGCCAACCGGTTTTATTGATTTAAAATCCATAAACTAGATTGCTATTAAGATTAATGGCGCAATCCGCCTTTTTGTCATTCCCGATATGACTTAGGAACTACATATTATCTAACTAAAATTTAATCTGTGAATTATTATCTCTTGGCTTATGAGTCTAAACTAAGAAACTCAGGCTAATTCGTTTTTTAAAAATCTACAGAGACCAAAAGCGAGAACTTTCTGATGGAAGCAATATTCCTATCTACCTCGATATAATTCCAGTTTAGCAAATTAGAAACTTTTAATTGTATGGACCAACGATCGAAAGAGAATTTGTTTGTAACATCGATAACTCGCTGATCGACCACAGGATCGTCAACATAAAGACCAAGTATCGGTTTGCTTTTATATCTGGCATCGATAGAAACCAAACCGTGTTTCCAGTATTTGAAATCGGAAATCAAAGTAACATTGTGTTCCGGTCTATATGGCAATTCGGCGTCAGTTTCGGTGTTCAAGGCTTTAGTATAAAGATAATTAAAATTTAGATTAATCTTATGAAGAGGAGTC
>JAGLDC010000050.1 GCA_023145965.1 bacterium
GGAGTATTATGCTCGTTTCCTAGACCGAAAACCTCACCTATGTTGCATTTCATCGAAGTTTCGACACCGAATATATTAGCATCCTGAATATTCATGAACTTAACCTGATTACCCAAAAAAGGAATGGGTTCTATCATATCCTTATACCAAGTATTGAAGATTGCGACATCGATCATTTGACTGTGAGATATCCAATTGATTCCACCCTCGGCACTATATGCCTGCTCTGCTTTCAAGGTAGGATTTGGCCGAACTTTTAAAATACCACCGGCATTCATTTCCGTAAAAAGTTCGGCCATGGTAGGCATTCTAAAACCTGTTCCAAAATTCGACCTCGCAGCAAAATTCTCGGAAATATGATAAACAACCCCGATCTTTGGATTCAATTGAGCATAAACCTCACCATCATAATCGTCAGCAACGTTTACACGGAATACATCGCCTCTTAAACCTATGGTTGCAACCAAAGGATTGAAGGTGTTGATCTCATCCTGAAGATATAATGCTCCGCCAAATCCGCTGTGTTTCCCAAAAATAGTGGCATCGATAATTATCAAGTTAAAATCTCCACCTGTTGTGAAACGATGATCATCGGAAGGGACAAAAGTATATTGCACATCGGCCCCTGCTTTGTTTGACTCACTTCGATGATGATCGTAACCGCCGTTACCATCGTAAAGATAATCTACCCAATTGTTATAATTTGTATAACCTTTTACAATCCAAACCTGCTTTCCCCCGTTCGAGTTGCCCGAATATATCACATTTCCATTTATTTTAGAGGACCACACTCTATCGTCTTCTTTTCCCGGATCCACCATAAGAGCGTTTTTTTGGCTAAACCATTCAAGACCGCAACCTCGATCCTCATATGCAATATTCGTCATAAAACTCAAATTATTGGAATTCCCAATCCTCTTAGTAGCCTTTCCGAAAAACGACCCTCGATAAAAATAGTCCGCCTGACGGAAACTTTCATCTTGCTTCTCTTCGATAGAAAAAAGAAAACCCCAGTCTTTTATCTGACGAGTATGTTCAATACCAAGGCGATGAAAAAGCCTTGTATCTTGCGTCCATTCCCACTCCTCATATGCTGGTTTATCCCAAGCCCCAATCTCAGTTGTTATACGATAAGTCGATTTTTCTTCGGGTTTACGGGTAATAATGTTTATTACGCCCCCCATTGCATCTGAGCCATAAAGCGCGCTACCGGCAGATTTCACAACCTCCAGTTGTTCAATCTGGCCTATAGGCATGGAATCCCATTTAATCTCACCTGTATCACCTGCAGACATTGGAACACCATCTATCATCACCAAGACACGCGTGCCTGCCCCGTGTACAAATCCCGACGAATTACGAATTGATATTTGGGATTTATTCATCGAAACCCCTCCAATAAATCTCATTGCTTCATCGGCTGAAAGAAAATTCCGCTCGGCAATTTGCTCAGCTTCGATAACACTTGTAGTCACAGGGCTATCCTGAAGCTTCTGTCTCGTTCTGCTAGCGGTAACAATAACTGGCTGAGATTGATAAGCCTTTGGAAGAAGGCTGAAAGTAATTTCCTGATCTGCAACAACAGTGACATCCTGACTGGTCGTTTCATATCCAATCATTGAGACTGTAAACTCGAAGGTTCCCGAGGGTAAATCACTAATATTATATTCGCCAGCAAGATTTGTTGAAGCACCTTTTCCTATACCGGCAACCACTATATTAGCACCAGGCAGCCCCTTCCCCTTTTCGTCCACTATTTTCCCGTTTATCTTATGGGTTGTAGCGGCAAAACTGGTTAAGCCGATCAATAAACCAAGACAGACTGTTAATACAAGTCTCTTACTCATAATTGACCTCCGTTTAGCGGCTTTCAAGATGGAAATAACCCGGGTTGCCGATTCCCTGGTATGGCGTTGTAAAATCGACTAACATGCGTATTTTAGGTTTCGAAGATTCTCCTATTTCGAGAGAACCCAACTTGTTTGGATCTTCTTCATCTATGTATTCTGTCGCCAGATTCCTCCAACCAAGCCCATTTTCCGGATCGTTGAGAGCTGCGCTATCTAAAATAGCCACAAATGTCCAATTATAGGAACCTTGATTCAATTCAATTTCGAAATGAACCGAATCTGTCCTCGCCGAAACATCACTCTCAGGAATTTGGTAAAAACCTTTTAGCAAGTTTGGATCTAGAACCAACTCATCAGGTTTTTCATCGACGATGACAATAAAACACATAATTGCCTGCTCCGGCCATTCGCCGTTAAAAATAAGATCGCCTTCGACTGCCGTATATCTCGGCGCAAGGCCGTATTCACAGTTACTACCCAAAAGGAATAGCCCTGCAACAACCATAAACGCTAATATCCATACCCTATTTCTCATTTATTTACCTCCGAAGTTTAAATAAAACTCTTCTTCGGCGACACACTGTATTTGTTAAATCTAAATACGATACGAATAGATGTCAAGCGCTATAATATAGACTATTAGAATATGATACTATTACATTATGTAATAGCTATTAATAAAGCGCCTCAAGAACACAATCTATAGAACTTTTTTGTAGCAATTATTTCTGAACGGGAATATCAGATTCTGTAATAAGGTGATAGGTCACTTTCTGTTCTTGATAATATGAGAAACTGTTCTCCTCTTGAGTCGATTCATCGACACTAGTTATTGTGAAATCCAAAATCCAATTAAACATTGAATAAATAGGATAACCTGCCTTAAAATCGAAATAAACTGTTCCGTTACCCTCTCCACGACCTTCGTTATAATAGTGGTATGTTGTCCCCTCGTTGTCGACAGTTCCTTCGCCGGTATTGTCGATGATGATCTTAATCTTGCACTTTACACATGGATGGCCATCCTTCTCGACAAAATCTTGCACCGTATAGATCTTCTTGGTCATCTGGTGCATATCCCCCTCTTTGGTATTAACATCCATTGCGTTTTCTCGCACCCATTCGGACCCGATTTTCAATAGTTCTTGCGGAAAGTGGTCGAAGAAAATCGATGCGTAATTACTAGCCATCATTTCTCCACGATCGACTCCGGATTCATCCCTTTCAAGGTCTTCCAGGCCGAACCATCCGATAAGCTTGCCATCAGTGTCAACAATTATAGATAATTCTTGCCCAATAATATCATCTTCCTCTCGCTGAGGCTGATACATCCCATTCTGAAATATACCTGTTTCGCTCCCAAGGAATTTATATGTAACCCCTGTTATTTCATTCTCAACAGAATCGACTGTAAAGGATTCCCAACTTGTCGTTTTCGACAGAGTGCTTTGATGATAACCCTGTTCGGTGAATTCGGTAAGATTATCTGCATTTGAGCGATAAAAAACCTTTTGGCCTTGGGCAGGTTTATAAGAAACTGGGATGCCCTTCTCGAGATAATCGCCAATAAGCTTCTTCTCCCCACCGCAACCAAAAACCAGAAGTGCGACAATAACGCAAATCAAACCTAATATAATACCTTTTCTCATTTTCCCTCGTATTCTTTAGTGTTACTATTTTTTTATATCATAATACCGACACAAAATACATGATCGAGATTCTCGGAAACACCGAAAAATTCATACCCCACAAAAAACCTTTTAAAACTAAGAACAATTTTTGGTTTAATATAAAACTCTATATCCGTCGGCGTTTCACTAATGCTATATATTGGAGGCGGATCGAAATCTTTCTTCACTTCATCGTAAGCAGATATATTTATTAATATGCCACCATTCGCAAATGTCGAAATCGAAAAGACCTCGTTCAACTCAAGCCTATATCTAACAGATGGCCCGAGAAATAAATTAATATCTGTTCCATTTTTATACCATACATCATAAAGCAATGTATCTTCAGGCTCTGGACTATTCTTTAGATTTAATGTATCGGACCAACTCGAGATTATCATTATCCCTGCGCCAAAACCTAATCTACCGTTCTCTCCTATAACAGGAAAATCGATACTTCCACCCACACCCATAGGACTGATATCATGTGCAACACTATTGCCATATTTGAATTCTGCAAAAATCGAAAAATTTCGCTCTACGGCGAATAAGTTCGTGGAGAAAATGGATATTACGAATATTAAAATTAATAATACTAGCTTAAACTTAATCATACTAAATAATCTTTCAATGATTGGACATTAGATATTCCGCTTAAATTCACTCCCCTGAGTATCCTTTTGATTAGCCCACGAAGCACCTTGCCTGGACCCGCTTCTACAAATTGGTCGAATCCTCTTCTCGACATCGAATTCACCAATTTAATCCATTGGACCGGGCTTGATATCTGTTCGACTAAAAGCCGCCTTATCCGATCGGGATCGCTTTCCTCTTCGCCGGACACATTACTATAATAGCTGACTTTCGGTTCGTCAAACTTTATTTTTTTAAATAAATCTTCCATTGTATTTCGCGTTTCGCTCATCAGAGGCGAATGAAACGCCCCAGACACAGGCAAACGAACAACTCTTTTTGCACCACTATCGATAAGTTTTTGCTTTGTTTTATCGAGCATCGACTCCTCGCCCGAAAGAACAATCTGCCCCGGGGCGTTATAGTTTGCCACTATTATTATGCCTTTATCACTTATTTCATCGACAACACGCTGTGCGGCCTTTTCGTCAATGCCCAACGAAGCTAACATTCCACCTTTTTTTGCGTGAGACATCGAGCGCCCTCGCTCGATAACACAATTAAGCGCATCCTCGAAAGAGAGGACATTGGCGGCATAAAGCGCAGAGTATTCTCCAAGTGAATGCCCCGCTACGCCCTCGAAAGATCCACTCACCCCGGGACACGCGAGTATCCCTGCACTTAAAATAAAAAGGCAAGGTTGTGTGTTTTCTGTTTTGGAGAGTTTATCGTTATCGGTTTCAAAGCAAATATTGGCCCAATCCTTGCCGGATATCTCCCTAGCTTTTGAAAATATTTCTTTAAACTCCGGAACCGTTTCGTAAAGTTCCTTTCCCATACCCTTTTGTTGGCTTCCCTGTCCGGGAAAAACGAAAGCTCTCATTTTATCTTCCTAGGCTCTAAAAACAACACTGCCCCAGGTGAATCCAGCACCGAAAGCAACCAGTAGAACAGTTTGACCCGGCTTAATTCTCCCAGATGAAAAAGCCTCATCGAGTGCAATTGGAACACTTGACGCGCTAGTATTACCATATTTATCAAGAGTAATAACAACCTTATCCATGGGCATTTTAAGGCGCTTAGCCGTGAATTCGATAATCCTAATATTAGCCTGATGCGGAATCAGCCAGTCCAATTCGGAGATTTCCAATCCCGCAGATTTAAGCCCCTCTAAACTAGCTTCTTCCATAGCTCGGACTGCCGCTTTAAATGTCTCATTACCAAGCATTTTTATTGTATGGAGATTCTCCTTAACGGTCTTCTCGCTAGCAGGGAGCCTGCTTCCTCCAGCAGGCATCTCCAAAAGTTTAGCAAAAGTGCCATCGGCAGATAAGAAACTTCCCATAAGACCGGAAGGATCATCATCCTCAGTTCGGCCTAAAATAGCCGCGCCAGCACCATCTCCAAAAAGCACACAGGTTCCCCTATCATCCCAATTTGTTATCTTACTGAGAACTTCAACACCAACAACGAGGATATTTTTGAATCCTTTTGTTCTGATGAGTGAGTCTGCAATTACTAGAGAATATACGAAACCTGTGCATCCAGCTGAGAGATCGAAACAAGGTATGCGCCTGCAACCCAGTTTTTTCTGGAGTATGCATGCCGTGCTGGGAAAAAACATATCGGGAGTTATAGTCCCAATAATAATTGCATCTATGTCTTGCGGAGATAGATGCGCGCGTTCGAGCGCTCTTTCTATGGCTGGCATAGTAAGAGTCGAGGCAGAATCATCGGAAGAAGCTATGCGTCTTTCTCTAATTCCTGATCGACTAACAATCCACTCGTCTGTTGTATCTACTATTTTCTCCAGATCGGCATTAGTCAATACTCGATCCGGTAGATTCGATCCGGTCCCCAATATCTTCGTTTTCATCTTTCCTCACCTTTCCTTTAATGTAATCCTCGATTACTCCGGCAATATCAGCGAAAGCCATCACAGATGCCAGCGATATTGCGTTGGTTACAGCTGCGATCGAGGATTTTCCATGCCCTATAACAATATTGCCCTTAATACCGAGTAGAGGTGCTCCTCCATATTCTGCATAATCGAATTCCTTCATAATTTTGCGGAAATGGCCTTTAATAAGCAAGCCACGGGCGAGTGTAAAGAGGTTGTTTCTCCGTCCTTTTTTAGCTATGGATTTGAAAAACCCCATGCTACCCTCACCGAATTTAAGAAGGACATTACCAGCGAATCCATCGGTAACAATAACATCAGCTTCGCCGGTAAGTATAGCTCCTCCCTCGACATTGCCGATAAAATCCAAATTGCTTTCCCTCAAGAGCTTATTTGTTGCTTTTGTAAGAGTATTACCTTTGGAATCCTCTTCGCCCACAGATAACAATGCCACCTTAGGATTTGATCTATCGAGAACTTCTTTGGCGTAAAGTGAGGCCATCTGTCCGAAGCGAAGCAAATTTATAGGTTTGCAGTCAACATTGGCACCGATATCTACAACGAGCGTGGGTCTTCCTTCGATTGTGGGAAAAAGAGTCATAAGTGCTGGTCGCTCAACACCGGGAATCCTGCCAATTTTTACCAGTGCGGAAGCCATTACAGCTCCTGTGTTGCCCATACTAACGAAACCGTCGGCTTCTCCTGTGGCGACGAGATCAACGCCCATCATTATACTGCAATTTGGTCTTCTTAACGCAGCCGTTGGGCTTTCGTCCATACCAAAAGCATCATCGGAGTTTAGAATCTCGATTTCTTCTGGGAGAAATTTATTGCCGAGCTTCTCAGTAAGTTCATCTTTCTTACCAATAAGTAAGATTTTTAGGTTCTCTTGCTCGGCAACAGCATTAAGGGCGCCTTCCAATGTGACTTCTGTCCCATGGTCGCCGCCCATAGCATCTAGAGCGATAACAATAGGTTTCTCGCGTGAGGCAACCTCTCTCGCCCATCGATAGGCAAATTTCTTTGTATAATAGGACCAGCGCCCCATTGCGCCCTAAACTTGGCCTAGGTTGATTTAACAGAAACGGCTATTCGCCCTGAATAATAACCGCAACTCGGGCAAGCCCTATGAGAAAGGGTTGGCGCCTTACATTGCGGACACTCGATAACATTCGGCATCTTGGCTTTCTGATGAGTGCGCCTTTTGGCTTTACGGGTCTTTCCTGTTCGATGCTTTGGCAGTGCCATGATTATCCTTTCAATTATTATTCTTAACTTTATTAAGTTTTTCCCATCTAGGATCGATTATATTATTTTTTTCTTCATTGAATTCTATCCCAACACAATTTTCGTCACAAATTGGAATTCGGGGGATATCGAATACTATTTCTTCTCGTATCCTCTCGCGTAGGTCTATTAAACCGTTCGTTTCATCTAAAAATGCAAAATCTTCGTCCAAAAAATTAGCGAAACGAGACGCACCTCTTTCAACTTTCATCTGCAATTCAAATTTAGATTCCACCTTATATCTGAATTTTTTTAAACATCGCGCACAAATAAGTTCGACGCTTGTTTCTATTTCTGCATTGCCAGATATCATTCTGCCGAATCTTGATAATAAAATAATAATCAAGATTCTTTCCTTAAACTCGACATCGACAAATTCGAGATCGAGATCCTCTGGCAAAACGGAAACTTCCATCCGCGTTTCGCCTTCTAAAATGTCAAATACTGGAATTCTCAAGTTAAACATTTCGGGAAATTATAATTATACTGTATCGATAGGTCAAGAAGAAATTTCTCTGTTTAAATTTATGTCTATATTTTCATCTTATCTTTTTGTGTTATTACTCCAATAAAATATAGTATTATTGTAATAACACAAAGGGCAATAATAGGCCCACCCATCTTCCAAAAACCAGGTCCAGAGGACATATACCAGACCCCTACTTTCCTTAACAATTGGATTAAAAGGGATGCTCCAACACCTATAAGAAGATATTTAAAAATATGCCTTCCCACAGGCTCAAACGCTAATACTCCAGTAAGAATAATGAGAATATCGATAATAAACCTTCGAATTTCCATTGATACTTGTGATTGTAAAAGAACCTCGACCACACCTACCCATATCGCTGAAATAACAAACTGAAGCCAATATATTCTAACATTTCGTCTGCTTTTTCTCATATTAGTTAAATAGGTCTTTCAATCTACTGAAAATATTTTCGTCATTATGCTCGGCGGAATGCTCGGAGTCGAATTCTGCTAATTCTGCGAAAACTTCCTTTTCCTTTTTACTCAACCTCGTCGGAGTGCGAATGAAAGCCGTCACTACTATATCGCCCCTCGACCTTGAATTCAATGCCGGTAATCCAGAGCCTTTTAGCTTGAATGTTTGACCGAATTGAGTTCCAGAAGGGATTTTTAGCGCTTTATCCTCGCCCTCGAGGGTTGGAATTTTTACCTCCGCGCCAAGTGCGGCCCGCGAGAAGGTCAATGGGAACCTTATGTAAAGGTCTTCGCCACGGCGATTGAAAACCTTATGAGGAATTTCTTTGAAGAAAATAATAAGATTACCCGGAGGTCCTCCAGCAATACCAGCATTGCCTTTTCCATCCATAACAAGATAATTCCCTTCGGAAACACCGGGTGGCACTTCAAAATCTATCGATTGGCTTCCATCGATACGACCTTCACCAGAACACTTTGGGCAATGTGCTGTTACAGTGGTGCCTGTTCCACCGCAAGTCGAGCAGGTTGTAACTGTAGATATTGAGCCGAGAAGGGAAGCCCTTACTGTGCGCCTACGGCCGGTCCCGCCACAATCCGGACAGGTTTTTTCTTTCGCACCCGCAGGAATACCACTTCCCCCACACTCCTTGCATACATATTTTTTGGATAATTTAATTTTCTTCTTGGCCCCGCTGAGTATTTCTTCGAGCGAAACTTTAACCGTCACCTGAAGGTCGCCACCCTTTCTGCTTCTGGAAGCGCGACCACTACCACCAAATCCACCACCAAAGAAACTACCACCGAAAGGGTCCACTCCACCAACAGCCTCCATAAACATTCTTAAAGCGTCAGATATATCGAATCCCCCCATACCAGCAAAGGGATCTTGAGAACGCCCAGTTGTGCCGTAAGTATCGTATTGCCGCCTTTTCTGTGGGTCCGAAAGTATAGCATAAGCCCCAGATAACTCTTTAAAGAGATTCTCTGCTTCGGGATCGGAATTAGTATCCGGATGGCATTCCTTCGCTTTTTGTCTGTATGCTCTTTTAAGTTCTTCTTCAGTAGCGCTGCGATTTACACCTAATATTTCGTAAAGATCTTTCAAATCTAGTCCTTTTCGTCTTCCAAATGGTTGGAAACCAAGACTTTAGCAGGCCTGATAAGTCGTTCACCACACTTAAATCCTTTTTGTAAAACTCCCACTACTGTATTCTCCTTTTCATCCGATGGCACCATTGCCACTGCTTCGTGTATCTGGGGGTCAAAACAATCGCCGATCTCGCAAACCGTATGTATATCTTCAGAATGCAGCATATCCACAAATTGCTTGTGAATAAGGTCTATCCCCTCGACAAGCAAATCGACTGATGGTGGTTCCTCATAGGATTGAATTGCCCTTTCGAAGTTATCGAGAACATCTAGAATTTTGAGTAGCAGGGCATCCCTAGCTGCAGAAACCATTTCGCTGAAATTTTTCGTTTGGCGTTTTTTATAATTATCATATTCCGCCGCAAGCCTCAGATAGGCATCGTTTAATCGTTCCTTCTCTTCCTTTAACGACTCGATCTCAGCCGTCAGGTTTTCTAAGTTATCGGTTTTCTGTTCTTTAATTTCTTTTCCCTTTTTTTTCTTATCACCCATTATTTCTCCATAACTTCTTCTTATATTATTGAATAATGATGTCGCGAGCCTGTGGTTAAGCTAATTAACCGCATAAGATAAACATAACCTTGAATATGTCAAAAAGTATTATGTTATTAAACCTCATCTTATATATGATTACAATTCTTAAAATAGTCAAAAACTAATATTTAATTAGATGCCTCTAAATTAATGATTTTTATCTCCCAAAAGATTTAGACAGGGCGTCTCGAGCATATATTAATATGCTTATTGCACGAGCGTAATCCATACGAATGGGGCCTAAAAGGCCGACTATCCCACAATTAGTGGCTATCGGGAACTCGCAGGTAACTATAGACAAATCGTTCATGGAGCCACCAATACGAATGCTCAATGGTTGCCCATGCGAAACCGCAAGTAACCGCGTAAGATTCTGCCTGTTTTCGAGGAGAGAGATCAGGCCGCCAAGGTTAGAGGTTTCTCTGAATTCAGGTTTTTCCAGCAGCTGGCTCGTGCCGTAATAGTGAAGGCATTCCTCCTGGTCGAAATGGAATATCGTATCTACCGAGTTTATCAAGCGCAGAAGGAAAGCCTCTTTCAAACTAACTATATCTTCGAAGCGTTTTTCGATATTAACTCGTATCTCGCCGAATGTCTTTCCGGAGAGCCTTTCGTTAACCAAATCCACAACAATATTCAGTTTTCGAAAATCTATATTATAGCTAAAACGTAGTGGAACGCTTTTCACCATACCACTCGTTGTAGAAACGATAAGGAAAACCTCCATGGGCGATGCCGGGATATACTCGACCCGGAAAAGTTTCAAATCCTCGCCGTGTGGCGCAACTACTATCCCAAGCTGTTTACTCAGTTTGGCCAAAGTTCGCGCGACACCATCGAGTAACTCGTTTGTATTAGTATAGAAAGTCGAAGAAGAACTATCAATTTCCGCAATCTCGCTCTCTTTTAGTTTTTGGGGATCCATTAAATTCGAAACGTAATAACGAAAGCCATCGTTTGTAGGAACTCGTCCTGCGCTGGTGTGAGGCTTTTCGATAGCACCTTTAGCTTCTAAATTCACGAAGATATTGCGAATAGTCGCAGAAGATATCGTCGAGCCCAGGCGCTCGGCGATAGTCTTGCTTCCGACCGGATGCGCCGTCTCTATAAAAACCTCGGTGAGGAGTTTTAAGATAGATGATTCTCTGTCTGTCAGTTCCACAATTACTCTCTGAGCACTTCCTATAAACCATAAACCAAAGCTTGTGGTTTATGAGGGCTACCAATTAAATTAAAAAGGGGGCTATAGCCCCCCTTTATTATCGAGTTTATCTGTATTAATACATTCCCATTCCGCCACCGGGCATCTGAGGTGCCGCTGCGGGAGCTTCCTTATCCGGAATCTCGGTTACGAGACACTCGGTAGTCAGGAGCAGCGAAGAGATGGAAACAGCATTCTGAAGGGCGATGCGGACGACCTTGGTCGGGTCAATGACGCCTGCGACGAAAAGGTCTTCGAATTCCTCTTTGTCGGCGTTAAATCCAAACGCGCCTTCGTTTTCCTTGATTGTGTTGATAATAACACCACCGTCGTGGCCAGCGTTCTCTGCAATGAGTCGTGCCGGCTCTTCAAGCGCTTTGCGAAGAATGCGTATCGCAACATTAGCATCGCCTTCGAAAGCAAGTTCATCTAGCGCAGATAAACAGCGAATAAGCGTTACACCGCCACCGGGAACGATACCTTCTTCGACGGCTGCGCGAGTAGCATGAAGGGCATCCTCGACACGGGCCTTTTTCTCCTTCATCTCAGTTTCGGTAGCAGCACCGACTTTAATCACAGCAACACCACCGGCAAGCTTGGCAAGTCTCTCTTGGAGCTTCTCACTGTCGTAATCCGAGGTGGCTTTCTCAATAGCGGCACGAATTTCCTTGATTCTGCCTTGAATATCGGCCTGAGCTCCACCACCCTCGACTATAGTCGTGTTATCCTTATCTATAGTGATTCTCTTGGAGCTGCCAAGGTCTTCGACGCGGGTGTTCTCGAGTTTAAATCCGAGTTCTTCTGAGATAACCTTGCCGCCGGTGAGAATGGCGATATCCTGAAGCATTGCCTTCCTACGATCGCCATAACCTGGAGCCTTTATAGCAGCGCAACGAACGACGCCGCGGAGTTTATTCACAACAAGCATCGCAAGCGCTTCACCCTCGACATCTTCTGAAATGATGACAAGCGGTTTACCCTTTTGGGCTACCTTTTCAAGAAGCGGTAACATATCCTTCATATTAGAAATTTTCTTATCATGGATGAGGATAAGAGCGTCCTCGAAAGAGACCTCCATGGCCTCGGGATCGGTGACGAAATAGGGCGAAAGATAGCCGCGGTCGAACTGCATTCCTTCGACTGTATCAAGTGTTGTCTCGGTGCCTTTGGCCTCTTCGACAGTAATAACGCCGTCTTTGCCAACCTTATCCATGGCCTCAGCAATAAGTTCACCAATGACGCGATCGTTATTCGCCGAAATAGCTCCTACCTGAGCGATCTCCTCAGAACTTTTAACTGGGACCGAGATGTCCTTGAGTTTTTCGATAATATTAACGGTAGCAGCCTCGAGGCCTCTGCGAAGTGCCATCGGATTGATGCCCGAAGTCACATTCTTCACGCCCTCTAAGAAAATCGCCTCGGTGAGGACTGTCGCCGTGGTCGTGCCGTCACCGGCAATATCGCTGGTTTTCGATGCGACTTCTTTTACGAGCTGTGCGCCCATATTCTCAAATGGATCTTCGAGGTCGATCTCTTTGGCGACTGTGACACCGTCTTTAGTGATTGTGGGGCCACCCCATTTTTTATCCAGGACAACATTTCTGCCCTTAGGACCGAGTGTTACTTTGACTGCACGGGCTAGCTTGCTCACTCCAACCTTCAATAAGTCTCGTGCATGTTCGGAATATTCTATTTCTTTTGACATTGTTACCTCCTTATTCGAGTATTGCGAGGATATTGGATTCCTGCATAATTAAGTATTCATCACCCTCGATTGTGATCTCAGTGCCCGCATATTTGCCATAAAGCACTTTCTGTCCAGCCTTCACTGCCAGAACTATAAGCTCTCCACTGTCAGAAGTTCTGCCGGGACCTACTGCAATGATCTCGCCCTCCTGAGGCCTTTCTTTAGCGGTATCAGGAATAATAATCCCACCGCGAGCAGTTGTGTCCTGATCGATCGGTCTGACTAAAACACGATCAGAAAGCGGTTTGACGTTCATGTGTTCCTCCTTGTGAGTTATGTTTTTCAATTTGGGTTTTCAATGATTAGCACTCTAACAATTAGAGTGCCAAATTCGTGTAAATATATCCAAGGGATAAAAGATGTCAAGAGAAAATCTAAAAGTAACTACCAAAATAAAGTGGGGTAGCTAGAACTATCCAAAACCCAATATGCCAATTCAAGCTCTTAATAAATTACTAAACTAAGGCAATGGCGCGGGTAGGGCGATGGCGCGAATTTTGCCGTAATTGCAAATTTCGTGACAGAAAGGTGGTGATCTGGTGGATTTTTGCCCAAGCTATTTAAGCTGTTAACAACCTATGATACTTATAGCAAAAATCGTGACATCGCCGATATCTATAATGAAAAACGACGTTTGCCCTTAAACTTCGATTTAGTTATTAATCCAGTTGCTAAAGACTAAACTGCTCAAAGTTTTTCTTAGTTACATCGCCCTAAAACAACCCAGAAATATTTCCATCAGAGTCTATATCGATACTATCGGCTGCAGGTTTCGAGGGTAATCCCGGCATAAGGAGAACGTCTCCACACACTACTACTACAAAACCTGCGCCAGCATTGACATAAGCACTATCAACGACGAAAGTGTAATCCCTCGGACGACCTCTAAGTTTCTTATTGTCCGATAACGAGGCGGGGGTTTTCGCTATTATCAGATGTAGCTTATCGAAACC
This sequence comes from bacterium, assembly GCA_023145965.1. Classification (NCBI taxonomy): domain Bacteria; species bacterium. Next base: position 13,873 of record JAGLDC010000050.1, read on the forward strand.
AAGAGCTGTAAGATTTTTATTAATATTACCTTTAGCTCGGTTTGAATAGGTTATATTGCCAGCACCATAAACCCTTTTAGCGATTATCTCAATCTTCTCTGTTATTGACATATTCTTATTGTATATAGGTTGGACCTTGGCGCCGCTGTGAACACTTTCTGAAACTGCTTCCGCCAACTCGATGCAACCATCACCTCCACCGTTATAAGGATCACAAATTACAGCGGAAACCCCTTTGTTCCTGGCTCGTTTCAACACAATTTCGATCTCTTCCGGATCGTTATCCGAAAATTTATTAACTGCGACAATAATAGGCAAACCAAAGTTCTGCATATTCTCTATATGAGCATCGAGGTTTTCCAGACCTTTCTTCAAAGCCTCGACATTTTTCCCAATTAGGTTTTTTTTGTCAAGACCGCCATGATATTTCAAAGCCCTAATAGTCGTAACTAAAACAACGGTATCAACATCGAATTTTCCAACTTGAGATACAAAATCGAGGAATTTTTCCCCTCCAAGATCTGAGCCGAAGCCAGCTTCGGTAATAGTTACGTCCGAATACGCCTGCGCAAGGCGTATTGCCTGAATAGAGTTGGTTCCATGAGCAATATTTGCGAATGGACCACCATGGATTATCGCGGGGGTTCCTTCGCATGTTTGAACTATATTAGGTTTGATCGCATCCTTAAGAAGTAATGCCAGTGCTCCCACTGCATTAAGGTCCTTTGCTAAAACAGGTTTACGGCTTCTAGTATAGCCAAGCACGATCTTTCCAATGCGCTCTTTCATATCATTAAAATCATCTGCAAGACAGAGAATGGCCATTATTTCGGATGCAACAGAAATAATGAATTTATCCTCGCGAACAAACCCATTCGCAGTGCCACCCATCCCAACTACCACATGCCTGAGTGCCCTATCATTCATATCCAGAACGCGCGACCATGTGATTCTCCGAGGGTCGATATCTAGTTTATTGCCATGATGGATGTGATTATCCAACATCGCAGCAAGAAGGTTATTCGCTGTGGTTACAGCATGAATATCACCTGTAAAGTGCAAGTCAATTTCATCCTCGGGAAGGACAGTGGAAGCACCTCCGCCAGTCGCACCTCCTTTTATCCCGAACGTTGGCCCCAAAGAAGGTTCGCGCAAAGTAACTATCGATTTTATCCCAATCTTATTTAGCGCCATTGAAAGACCGATAGAGGTCGTTGTTTTTCCCTCTCCTGCCGGTGTCGGTGTAGTTGCAGTTACTAAAACCTGCTTGCCTTTGGGCCTTCCATCGGTCAAATCACTGATGTTCGGATAAATCTTGGCTTTGTAAGGACCGAAATAGTATAAGTCCTTTTCATCAAGGCCAACTTGCTTTGCAATTTCCGATATGTGTTTCATTTGGTAAGTCATACCTTCTCCTTTCAGTTTTATAGAAGATATGACTTTTATACAATACAGTCAATATCTTTTAGTATTACTGTCAACAAGAAAAGAGATTAAGGTATCAGGAAACTCAATTTAACAGAAATTCAGTATGGCAATTCCTAAATCGCCCTATTGAATATAATAAAAATTTACAATTAAAGACCGAATCGAGGTAACTCCATTTTTGGAGTAGCGTATTCGCCAGCCTTAATTACATTGGTTGCAGAACCGGAGTTAAAGGGAAATCCGGCTGTAATAACGTAATGATCGCCTTTTTCGATAAGCCCTTGTTTTGCTGCTGTATCTAATGATATTCTAATCAGTTCATCGAAATCGTCAATCTCTGGTATTTCCTTTGGGATAACCCCCCAAAATGAGCCGAGACGGTGAAAAGTATCTTTTTTATGAGTAAGGGCATAAATCATTGCCTCAGGGCGATAACATGAAATCATCTTCGCAGTGAAACCACTACTGGTGGGACATATAATGACAGGTGCGTTAAGAGTTCGAGATAAACCTGCCGCCGAACCGGACACAGCCATAGGCACTGAAATCTCCTGAGGGATTTCCTCCTTGCGGAATCGCCTAAGAAAATGATAATCCTTTTCGGTCTCGATGGCTATTTGAGCCATTGTCTCGACAGCCTTTATCGGGTATTTACCGATTGCAGTTTCCTCTGAAAGAAGTAGCATATCTGCCCCATCGAGAATTGCATTAGCAATATCGGCAACCTCCGCTCTGGTGGGTCGTGGATTTCTTGTCATCGAAGCAAGCATCTGTGTAGCTATGACAACCGGTTTACCGCGTAAGTTAGCTTCATGGATTATTCTTTTTTGAATCCCCGGGACCTTTTCTTGCTGAACCTCAACACCTAAATCGCCTCGGGCAACGATAACCCCATCGGATATCCGAACTATCTCATTCAGGTGCTCGACTGCCTCGTGTTTCTCAATTTTTACAATAAAAGGTATGTATTTATCAACAGCACGAGCAATGTCTAAGAGCGGTTCTAAGTCTTCTGCAGAGCGCACAAAAGAGGGTGATACAAAATCGATCCCAAGAGAAATGCCCAATTTGAAGTCATCGATGTCCTTTTGAGTGACCGCAGGCACATCGAATGAACCATCTGGATAATTAATTCCTTTTCGCGAGGTTAATGTTCCATCCACAATGACTTCACATTCTACCTCCGGAGGTCTAACATCGATTATCTTAACCTCGATCGAACCATCGGCAAGAAAAAGATAATGGCCCTTTTCTACATCATTGGCAAAGTTCTTATGATTTACAGGTAAACGATTTCCTACATTATACTCGAGTGTAGAATCAAATATTATTTTCGAGCCCGCTTCCAGTTTAATCGATGGTTCCTTTAGGTCTCCAAGCCTAATCTTCTGCCCGCCTAAATCCTGCAATATACTAACAGGAACCCTAAGGTTTTTTCTTACTTCTTTAATAAGAGCAATCGTGCGTTCGTGTTCTTGGATGCTACCGTGAGAAAAATTAAGCCTGAATGCGTTAACTCCAGCCTTAATAAGACCTTCAAGCATCTTGCGATTCGATGAAACCGGTCCGATTGTGGCAATAATTTTTGTTCTTCTCAAATTCTTCATAATATAACCTCTTCAAATGAATTTCATTATAAGAACGAACCCGCATTTGTCAAAACCCTACAGAAAATCCTCGATGTATGCATGTATTTGCTTCCCAACCTCAAAATTAACATTGAAGTTAAAATAAAAAACTGGGTAGCGGACTTTCAGATTTTCTTCACGATAACTGTGTCTTTGCGAATTCTAATCTCGGTTCCCGGAACAGCTTCACCACTCGACTTAAACCATCTTAGCAACTTTTTTCGGTCGGGCTGGGGAGTCAAAAATTCAGAGGGAAGCAGCGAACCGCTGACGACCCCTAGATAAGGTGTTCCTGGCCTATATAAAATTGAAAAACAGCCCCTTTTCGTATTGCCTTGAGGAAGGAATTTCTTTAATCTGTTCTTTTTATCGTCGATTTTGGCCTGAATCCTCCCCTTTTTTTCAGAAAGATTATCTAATTCCATGCAAAGCTGTTCGATTATCGGGTCCGAAGATAATAGGTGCTCGATTTCTTTCGTTAACAACTCAATTAGTTTCTTAATATTTGAAGAATATTTTTCCGAAGCTGTAAGAAGTTTGTCGCTCAGGAATACTTGATAATCGGTTAATCTTTCGAGACCTATAGCCTTGTTTCTAATATTTGTTTCGAAAGCGCTTTCTATTTCACTCGTATCTACCGAAACCAAAGACCTCAATAAAATTGTATCCTCTTCAGATATTGAAATCACAAGACCTCCATGAATTTAACCCTCCAAAACAACCATCGCAATGGCGTTTCCCGCAGTATGGCTCAAAGATACATGAATCTTATTAACGCCGAGTTTATCCGCAGCCTCCTTAGCTTTGTTTGACAAACTCAAAAAAGGGCGACCGAATTCGTCTTTCACAACGGATATATCTTTCCACTTTATACCCCCGCGAAGACCAGTTCCTATGGCCTTTAAAAAGGCCTCCTTTGCGGCAAACCTTCCTGCATAATTAATAGCTGGATTCTTTTTACTATTGCAATAGACTATCTCGTTTTTCGCGAAGATGCGATTAATAATATCCTCGCCGTATTCTTCAGTGATCCGTTCTATACGAGGGATGTCTATTATATCAATTCCGATTCCGAGAATCATGCTATTAATCACCCATTAATAAAGCTTACCTTCTTCAAACCTTTTCTTTAACTTTTCCAACATATCGCGCGTCATAGAATCGAGATCCCAGTCTGGTTTCCAATCCCACTCGTTTCGTGCAATCGAGTCATCGATGCTATTCGGCCATGAATCGGCTATAGGTTGACGATAATCAGGTTTATACGTGCAATTAAATTCAGGAATATACTTTTTAATACTCTCGGTGATTCCGGCGGGTGTTACACTAAATGCGGCGAGATTAAAGTCGCTGTGATGCTCAATTTTTTCCAGGGGCGCTTCAGCAAGGTCTAGCGTGGCCTTGATGCAGTCGGGCATGTACATCATCGGAAGCATAGTGTTTTCCGAGAGAAAGCATTGATAAGAGCCTTCAGAGACAGCTTTATAATATATCTCCACGGCGTAATCGGTCGTGCCACCACCCGGCAAGGTCTCAGATGAGATAATACCTGGATAGCGTAGGCCCCGAACATCTATACCGAAGCGCTTAACGTAATAATCGCAAAGCCTTTCAGCACAGACCTTGGTAACGCCATACATAGAGGTAGGGCGAAGTATTGTGTCATTTGGTGTGTTATCTCGTGGAGTATCGGGGCCAAAAGCGGCAATGGAAGAAGGAATAATTACCCGTGTAAGATTCTTATCTATCGCGCATTTTAGTGTATTGATAGTGCCGTTCATGTTTACATCCCAACAGAGAAAGGGATTCTTCTCGCCAACCGCCGAAAGTATAGCGGCCATGTGGAAGACTGTATCGATTTTGTGTTGGTCAATAATAGCAGCTATCTGCTCATATTTAGTAACATCGCAAAACTCGTATGCCCCAATATTTTTGATATTAACCTCTTCTGAGGGTCGAATATCGGAGGCGATAACATTCTCCGCACCATATTTTTCTCCGAGTGCAAAACAGAGTTCTGTGCCTATCTGACCGCAAGCCCCGGTAACTAGTATTCTCTCGATTTTTTTAGACATATAAACCTCGATTTAGCAAGAAATTAAAATAATAACCGATGTCGTTTATTAAATCGACACCGGTTAATATAATCGAAATTTTTACAGATTCCGCTATTTTTTCTTGATTTCGCCGATAGGGAGAACAAACCTTCCATGGCTTTCATGCAAAACTTCGGCAATAGCAAGATACATTGCTGAAAAACCGCAGATGATGCCCTCGAACCCTGCAATGGTTCCGATAAGTTGGTTTCCTGTCCAATCGCGAATGGCGAGAAGCCAAAAGAGAATGGTCAAGCTAAAAAAAACAAATTGCAATGCCCGATTCTTGCCCCAGGTACCGAACCACATTCCGAATGTAAACAATCCCCACATAAACAGATACCAACCAACAAACTGCGTCGGAGGTTTAGCAATACCCATGTTCGGCATCACGAGAAGTACAACAAGAGTTAGCCAGAAAAGGCCATAGCTGCAAAATGCTGTTACTCCGAAGGTGTTGCCTTTTTTAAATTCAAGAATACCGGCGAATATCTGTGCCAAGCCACCGTAAAAAATACCCATGGCTAATATCATCGAACCAAGCGGGAAAAACCCTGCATTATGGATGTTTAGAAGCACAGTAGTCATACCGAATCCCATAAGACCAAGCGGTGCGGGATTAGCGAGTTTATTGTCCATTCTTCTCTCCTTAGGGGTTTGAGGTTTACAAATTTAATTGAGTAAAATATATCTTATGCTTTTCAAGAATGCAAGAGAAAAACTAATCAAAAAATCATCATTTCAATGTTCTTATAAAATAGGTTTTGGAATAATCTTCTGAGTGTTGTAGTATGAGTTAATGTATTCTGATAATTCACTTTTGGAACACATTTTCCTTGCTCAATTCAAAATGGCTTCATATAATCATGCCAAACTGGAGATGTTATGAAAAAAATGCAATGTACCATAAAGCGCGAAGTGAGTATTGAGGGCGTGGGCCTTCATACAGGAAAACCCGTGAAACTGACTTTTAGGCCTGCGCCGCCTAATACATGGGCTGTGTTCGTGCGCGAGGATGTCGATCCACCGCAAAGAATTTTAGCATCGGTGACCAATGCCACTGGCGAGCATGTTCGCGGAACTACGCTTGCCAACTCCGAGGGCTATCGCGTTACAACTATCGAGCATGTCCTTGCCGCCTGCGCCGGCCTTCAGATAGACAATATTGAGATTGCTCTCTCCGCTGAAGAGCCGCCTGTGCTCGATGGCAGTGCTAAGGAATTCGCAGACAAGCTTCTCGAAGCTGGTATAGTCGAGCAGGATGTCGAAAGGCAATTCTTCGTTGTCAAAGAGGTTATTCAATACAATAATATCGGGCGTCAAACCGATATCCATGTGGTGCCTTTCGATGGTTACCGATTAACATTTATGGTAGATTATCACAATCCAGCCCTCGGAACACAATACACTACTCTGGTCGATATCGAGGAGGAATTCCTTGAGGAATTCTCCTCAGCACGTACATTCTGCTTTCTCTCGGAGGTCGAGGACCTCCTTAAAGCGGGGCTTATCAAGGGCGGCGATCCGGAGAATGCTCTTGTTATTATCGACAAGGAATTCACCGAGAACGATGATAGATTCCTCAGAGATAATTTCCATATAAACGAGAAAACGAAGCTTAAGATTGAAGATAGTCCGCTGCTTTGTGGTGTCAAACAGCGCTTCTACAACGAACCTGTGCGACATAAAGTCCTGGACTTATTGGGAGACATGCATCTCCTTGGCTTCCCCATTAAAGGATTTGTTTTAGGCGCGCGTTCTGGCCACTCGGCGAATATCGAGCTAGTTAAACTTATCAAAAAACAGAAGGATAAACTAGAAATAGCCGGCCAGTTCGGATCGGGAAAAAAGCGCGCTATCCTCGATGCGAAAGCAATAATGAAAATACTCCCTCATCGCTATCCATTTCTCATGGTTGACGAAGTCGTCGATTTTGAAAAGGGTAAATGGGCGATCACGCGCAAGAATGTCACTGCAAACGAGTTCTTTTTTCAGGGACACTTCCCGGGATATCCGATAATGCCCGGTGTGCTTCTCGCCGAAGCTCTCGCTCAAACCGGAGCGTTCCTGCTCATGGATGGTTTCGATGATCCAGAGCGTTATGTTACCTATTTCCTCGGAATCGACAAATTACGTTTCCGAAGGGAAGTTACTCCGGGCGATACACTCGTTTTTCGGGTGGACATGATCAATTTTAAGCATGGTTTATGTAAATTTGATGGCAAAGCTTTTGTCGATGGCGATTTAGTTTGTCAGGGCGAATTTATGACTATGGCTGTGAAACGGCAAAAAGCATCCGGGTGATTTTAATGTTGACATCGGGCGTGAAGTAGATAAAATAACCGAAGCTCTTTGAATTGTCGCCCTTTCGGTCCGACGCTTAATTTGCGAGCGTTCATAAACACGCTCTCATACAGGAGCATACGAACGAATCAAAGAGAGGTGCTGGAGCGAAAATACAGGAATATGCTTAGCATATTTATTTAATAACTAAATAAGTAATCAATTTGGAGAGGTGCCGGAGCGGTTGAACGGGGCGGTCTCGAAAACCGTTGTCCCTTTTTAGGGACCCCGGGTTCGAATCCCGGCCTCTCCGTGTTTTAATAAAGCTCGATTAAAGAATTAATCGAGCTTTATTATTTTATAATGTGGTGCATTTACACTTGCGCCAATCTTTCATTGCTGTCGGCTTCAGACGACGTATTTATTATTCCCAGCCAGACCGTAAATCCAGCGTTAGATGGGTTTTATGCTCGTCGGCCCTGTCATTTCGGGAAAGGGGAGATATTTCCTCCATATCCAGCGAGATTTCTCGCCGCTACGCTCCTCGAAATGACAATGCAATCCTATCTTTTCCTAAAAAGATAGGAAATCTATACAAGCTCTTTTCCCTGTGAGAAAAAGATTTGATTCAACAAGGAACCGAGAGGATTAGAGCAGGCGAGACATGCCCCAATCCCTTTTATTTCATATTGTGGGACTCCCCTATCTCAGCAGCACTACTGTGCCGTTACAAACAATCTCGCCTTCTACAATAATAATATAAAGATATAATCCTTCGGGAGCCGGCACACCCTTGCTATCAAGGCCGTTCCATGTTCTGCCAGCATAATCCTCATAAGAAGCCGCCGGGCTTATCTCACTTCGCCACACCTCTATGTTACGCGAGTTGAATATCACAACAGTACCCTCTTCGGACATCATGTTCGGATATGTGAACGCTGCATTATCATTGATACCATCATAATCCGCTGTGATTGGATTTGGGAAAACCGCACAACCGACCTCTGGTTCGATAAGAAACTGCCATTCGAACTGCGCTGAATTAGCATCGCAACGATCGGGTGAGTCATATACTGTGATTCCTACAAAGACAGTATCGCCCGCGATAAAGCTAATATTGTGGTTTTCCGGAATAAAGCCAAGTATGCCATCGTTTTCGCTTGTATAACTCCAGGAGAATTCGTGGTATTCGTATTCGACGCCATCGATGTTCAGTATCAGCGCCGTCGGATCGACACCGGAGAGTATGTCCTCGATTTCGATATCGATGTTCTGTTGAACATCGCGGGTCATACTGTTTTCGACCGGAAGCGTCATTTGCGCGGTGGGCGGTGATAAATCGACCGTAAACATGAAGTCGAGCGTCGAAGTGATGTCATTGCCAAAAATATCCTCGGCGCGAAGCAGGCTAATGTTCACCACTGTGGCATCATTCCACATAGGCAAAGGCCGGAAGATGAGCAGCGGTTCCGCCCATTCGAGTTCTGAATCGTCTGTGGTATAGCTGATCGAATTGACCTCGAGCTCGATTGTCAATTCGACAACGCCATCCGGATCTTCGATACGTATAACTATGCTCTCGGGATCGCAGGCAGTAAAATCGCCATCTTCAGGCGTAACTATTGAAGGTACCGGCGGATTTGGATCTCGGACGAACCACGCAAAATGTGTGGTGTCGATGTTAGGATCGCAGTAGTCCGGCGAATCCGCTGCGACAATCTCGAAGATGATAGAATCGCCCGGTATCCATAAAAGCCCCGCGCCTGCTGCATCGAAAAGGAGTGTCGGATCGGCCCAGGATGGATTAGCACCGGCGGAATAAGGTGTTCCATCAATAATCGCAACTATCGATGTGGGGTCTATTCCGCAGCCAATTTCGAGAATATCGAATTGGAAACTCGCTGGCGAAGATGTCTGATCCACAAGCGGTGGCGAAAAGACGCTCGGCACCGGCGGCATCAGATCGACGAAGAAGCTCCACCTAAACGGAAGGCCGTTAACCGTGTTGCCATCGGTGTCTTCCGCGCGCTCGAGGCTGACATTGACCTGCTGACCGTTAGTCCATAGCTGCCACGGTGTGAATGTCAGAATCGAGTCTTCGACCCAGGTGACGACAGTGCCATCGACGAGATATATGCTGTCCTCAATGACCAACTCGAATGTCGCGGGGTCGAGCGCGAGGCCGCTGTCCGGCTGAACTATTTTAAGCGCGATAATCTGGTCGTCGCATGCCGACCACGCGCCATCGAACGGTTGGATTATCTCCGGAGTGCCTGTCTCGCAGGGATCCATATAAAACGGCGGATCGAAGCCGCCGGCAAAAGTATCGCCGGGGACGAACACTCCGCCGGTTGTACTATCCGGATACCAGACCCACATTGTATCTCCCGCGCAGTCGATTGGATAACAGAAATTATAGGATTCGATGAACCACCAATGCATTTCGCCGCATGGGAACGGCCCAACGGTGTAACATGTGTCGGTGATTTCCTCGACAACGAGGCCGCTGTCGAGATAGACGTCGAAGTAAATCGGCGCGGTGCCGCTCGGCATCTCCCAGCAAAGTTCGACCGTGCCGGGCGTAAGCGTGTCGTCCGGTTCGGGGCTATGCCACGCGAATGGCCCGGGTGCTTCGTGCTCGTAATGGACGACCATGGTATCGTAGGCCGTGCAGCCAACGCCGTCTATTATTTCGAGGACAAGCGTCGTCGTCGATTCCGGCGCGAATTCGAAGCTCGAATCAGTGGAAACGACCGCTCCATCGAGGTCTCGCCAAGTAATCGAAATCGGATTAACTGGCGAACCAAATAAAACCGGCGGACAACCCACTGTGCCGATGCCATCCGGGCAAACCCAAATATCGCCGCCCGCGTTCGCTGTAAAGCTGCTAATCGAAACATAAACGGTATCCATCGCTGTGCAACCTGTGGAATCGGTGACGAGGATGACATATTGCGTAACAGCGCCAATCGGCGGCGTGGCAACGATATCCTCGATATGTCCGTCAATATAAGCCCCGGCTGGCGCCCAGATATAGGTGAAGGGCGGAGTTCCGCCTGTGGTCGTCGCGTTAATCGGGAAGCTAAGACTGCCGGGCGCTTCGCAGATCACAGTGTCGGGCATATCAATTGTAACAACAAGGTCGCAGTCGATGATGAAGATATCCCAACATGTCGTGTCGATATTCGCGTCGCAATAATCCGGCGAGTCGCCCGATATCGCGCAGAATGTTATCGTATCACCACGCGGGAAAATGTATCCGGCGCATTCGAGGTCGATAACAAAATCGCCGGCAAGAGTATCGTATGTGACACACGGATCGCCGATGCAATGAACATCCGAAAATCCGGAGCCACTCACTTCGATACAAACCAACGACGGATCGACGCCGGAAAGAGCGTCAACAACGTTGAATCCTGCGGAGGTCGTGAAACCGGGGGCATAGCCGCCGGTCGGTGGAATCAACCCCGTAGCAACAGGCGCAGTATAATCAATTGTGAAGCTGAAGACAAGCGGCGAGACGATATCGACGCCATAGATATTTTCCGCGTGAAGCAAAGAAACATTCACGGCATCGCCATCCGACCAAAAATCCGTTGAAGGTGAAAATATAAGTATATTAGGTGCGTGGAAGGTCAGGAAGGCATCAGTTGTAGCATACGAGACGCCGTCGATCTCAAGCTCAATCGTAGCTTCGACAATGCCCGAGGTATCGTCTATCTGGATAATTATGCTTTCGGGATTGCAGGCCGAGAAGGTTCCGTCGAGGGGGCGAATAACGCTTGGTATCGGGCCATCACAGGGGTAGGTGCGGAAGGTCCGCCCCGAATCGGTAGCTACTGCCGAGTATTCATTGTCGGGACCTAAGAAAATGTATGTTGAATCGCCTATCGTATCAGCAGTGCAATAGAAGTATTCCGTTGCACAATGGTTATAGGCCACTACTCCCCAACTATGAGTCTCTCCGCAAGGGAAATCCACTGCAAAGGTTGTTTCTGAGATTGCAGTAGCAACAACCGCATCATCGACTATTACATCGTATGTAAATTCCGGAGAACCACCCGGGCTCTGCCACAGGAGATCAATCGAAGTCGGCGATGGCGGAAGTAATGAGCCAGCTGTTGGTGAAATCATAACCGGCTCACTCGTTGGGATAAAATCTACAGTTATAGTAATTGTGTCCCAGTCCTCGGTGGAAATCAAAGCGTCGTCTGTAACATGAAGAATATAACTCGTTGTGGTCGTGGGATATATAGTGGGATTCGGATCGCCACTCGTCCACGAACCGCCAATCTGTGACCATTCCCACATATATGGGGCAATACCACCATAGGCGCTCGGGTGACACCCGAGCTCTATTGAGTCACCCGGACACACTGTTACATCTACACCTGCATGAACATAAACATGAGGTGGCGGCATGATTAATGTCCAGCAAGAATCAAAAGAATTAGCGCTACATGTATCCGGTGCATCGGCCATGTGAAGGCAAATCTCTATAGTGTCGCTTTCTGGGAAATCGAGCCCTAAGGCTCCAGCATCCCAAGTAAGACATGTATCATCTGTTATCCATCCGCTGCCGAAGGTATAAGGAACACCCTCGACATTTAATATTACAGAATCTCCATCTACTCCGGCAACCTCATCCGAAATGCAAAAATCGATCACCGGGCTTGTCGAGGATATCTCTGTTCCAGGGGAAGGCGTAACACCATAAACAACCGGCGGAACGAGATCCATGTAGAAAGTTATGCAAACAGAATCGAGCATGGCATGGGCCATGGAGTCCATAAGTTCGGCTAAGCACACGGTAACTGTCTCATGTTCACTCCACACTACAGAGGGCACAAGGCAAAGCTCACCAGACATCGGTGAGATTGCCGAATAGGTGAGGAGCCCTGAGGCATAATCGTAAACTGTTCCATTGGCAACCACAACAGCGCTTGCGGGATCGATTCCATTGGAAGCCTCGACAAACCAGCAAACACCTTGGTAATCGCATGCACTGATAGTTCCCATATCGGGCAGGATAACCATAGCTGTGGGAGTCGCAAGATTAACTATTAGCATCCAACAAGTGTCAGCCGCATTCGGATCACAATAATCCGGATCATCGCGCGAACCCCTGAGGCAGAAATTTATCGTGTCACCATCGGAAAAGCTAAGCCCTAAATCAAGTAGCGAAGCAGTAAAAGTTATTCCATCCCACGAGAGACCTGCTGTTGGTAGTGTATAACTTAAGCCTTCGATTGTGATATAAATCTCATCATCAACAAGGCCAAGACCGTCATCATGGGGACGAATAGAAACAGTCGGCGAAGCACCAACGAAAGTGCCTGGAAGCGGTGTGATGTTCGTGAAATAAGGAGGCGTTAAGTCGATTGTAAAGTTGCCAGAAACAGCGGTGGGTAAGGATGAACCGGAAATACTTCTTGCTGCGATCAAGCTGAATGAGTGCAAACCCTCTGTCCAACACGGCATTGTGGGCTGGAAGACCAGCGTATCAGCAAAATATGTCAGTCGAGGATCGGTGATTCGATAAACCACACCATCAACTTGAAGCTGGATTGTCGTGTCATCAATAGCAATATCATCGTGGAGATATATAATAACCGGTTGACATGTGCATGCACTAGCCACAACACCATCGAGATTGATATCGAGAGGTTCGACAACCCAAGCCTCGGGTGTCGATAGGCGAATATAAAATTCCCAACAGAACGAAGTGTCATTCGGTGGGCAGTATGTGTAGCCGGGAGCATCGAATAAACTATCGAGACATATTCTAACGGTATCCCCATCGACAAAAGTCAGACCAGTAATACTGAGATGAGAACCATCCCATATGGGTGTCAATCCACTCACCGGAACGCCGTCAACAGTTACAGTAATATAATTAAAGCTCTCGGGACTAACCCCCGCTGGCAGGTCTTCTATATCAAGACCGATAGTCGGCGAGGCGTTATAAAGTGTGGTATCGTTCGGCGGGATGGTATCTGTTATCACCGGTGGTTCAAGATCGACTATAAAAGTGCATGGTTCCACAGTAACTGCACAATAAGCGTAGTTCATTGCCTGTGCCAATTCAGCAACGACGGTTGAACCGTGCGCCCATCCGGGATCGGCGGGAGTGAAGGTCGCAATAGTCGTTCCGGCGGATGCCGTAGTAACGACCAGCTCAACTCCTGGGTAATAAGTAACACCGTTCACAATGGCTATTGTCGATTCCGGAATCACACCGACAACATCGTCTAACATCCACCAAACGATCTCTTGATTATAACAGGAAGTAACAAGACCGCAAGGCTCCGGGATTCTCCTACCAGCAATCGGAGACTCGACAACGGTTATTCGGCAAGTATCGACATCTGAGAAGTCGTTAGAGTCTGTAACAGTAACTATATAATCGGTAGTTACAATCGGGAAAACGCTAGGATTCGCAAGGAAGCTTGAAAAACCGGATGGTTCGCTTTGCCATGAAATTCTATAGGGCGGCGTTCCGCTATCGGCTGTGGGATCTCCTCCGATTGTAACCGTGTCGCCCATACAAATAGTCGTATCCCATCCAGCATTGGCAATAGGAAAAACAGGAAGAACAACCATGACATCATCCTGAGATCCGAGAAGACCGCCTGCATTACCAGAGGTAGTTCCCGAATCATCGACTACGATTATTGAGTTATCAAATAAACCCTCGACACCAAATTCAATATCCACAGAAAAAGTAATAACAATAGAATCCCCTTCAGATGTGCTAAACCAACCCCATTCAAGAATTGAATCACCAGGAGATGGATCGAGAACACTATCGCGAGTCGCAGTTCCGAATAATTCTATAGTTGCTGGCGTTGTGCCGTATGTGAAACCCGGGGGCAGAATGTCCGCAAATTGAATACCATATCCCGGATCACCACCACTCTGAACAAGGACAATGCGCCATGTCGTGTATGTCCCACTCATTGCCGGAGTGTGTGTGCAATATTTAATAACAGAATAATCCGCATTAATTGGATTAAGGTTCTGCCCTGCAACAGCAGCATAGGAAGCCCAATCGTTATCATAACCATACATCTGAATAAGCATGGTCGTATCAGCTTCGAGGATATGCGCACCAGGATCGAGTTCAATCCTCGCGCCGCGTAGCGTGGTGCCGGGAAGATTGAACCATGCAGTCGAATAGGATGGCGGACCGCCATCGAGAACAATCGAAGCCTCGTGTCCCGATACAATTGTAACATTCAAATAATCATTTGTGTATCCTGATGGAGTCATGAAAATATAGCGCTTGGAATACTGCTCCTCAGGAGGAACAACCATAAATGCCGGGTCACCGAGGGGATCATCACCCAAACCGGTGAAAAAATCCGGTTCGCCTTTAGTTAAAACACCACCAACAATAAATTGCCCTACAAGAATAGGCTCATCGGAGGTGATTCTCGTGGGGCTATCGAGCAGCTTACCATCACAATCGGCAGCATAACCTAGAAGAGGTAAATAACTGCCCGCATCGCATGGTTGACCATTCCACTCCCATGTTTCACCGCGATTCAGTGTAACTGGAGTAGTGCCACTTGCATCCACTATCGTGATGTTCGTCCCATCGACAGATGCGACTATTTTTAAAACGTCCTCTTCCCAATCATTTCTGGGCTGAATCGGAAATACATTGAATATTTTCCCCCAAGCAGATAGTGGCGGCATCTGTTCGATAAGATAATCCGCTGCAGGAATTGTGTTGGGAACTTGCGCTATCTGACTTCCAGAAATAATAGCAATGGGTTTATCTGAAGTTATCTCAGAACCAGTTAAATCATAAAGCGTTGTCGAATTGGGTGAATTGGCTAAAACTTGATAACAATCATAGCTATTCAAAGTAATATTCCACGGAACACCTGCAGAATGCCCCCCCTCTGTTGGAACAGGTGTTGTTATCTGCACATTCGTGCCATCGAAGGGAGCTACTATTGTAAACATACTCGGGCCACGATCGATTATCAATGGATTATAAGCAGGTATATTGTCCCGCCAACACATAGTGATATACTCTGTCCCAAGACTGGGTACTGGAAAAACAAGAGCCATATCGTTTGTCGAGCCAGGAGTCCTGTAGGAAAGGAAATAGGCCGATATCGGATTGTCTGAGTGTATATACAAACCCTTGGAAACTATAACTTCAGATTCCGTGATCCAATGGGTGCTGTCTATGGCTACTGTCGTGACAGAATTTGGCGGTATCGTGAATGGAACATTGAAAGTCCCGCTAGCATTGCGAATATAACCCGTCGATGCCCATGTCGATGTAAGAATCAGCTCACCATCAAAAACCGAAGCAGGCGGAATAGGTATTCCAACCGGCTCTCGACAAGCATTGGCAGGATAACAAATATAAAAATCGGTCCCGAGATTAGTGAAACCAAAAATTATTGACGAAAATAAAATCAAAATAAATATCGCATTTTTCATAATATCTCCCAAATACATTTTGAAAAGTGATTCATTTAGAAAAGATAAATCATTATTAGTATATGTCAAGATATAAGAAGATAGACAACCATAGTTATATATATATGCTCTTCTATAACTTACCGAAACCTAAAATAAACCCTATCTAAATGCTAAATAATGCAAAAATAGCTCAAAACTAAATTCCTCACTTTCGAGGCTATTTATCTTGAAAAAGGCGGGGCGATAGCTCAAAATTCGCCGCCTTTGCAAATTTCGTGACAGCAAGGTGGTTTGGTGGGGATTTTTGCGAAAATAAATCGAATCATTAACTGCGGTTTTCAATAATAGCAAAAATCGCGACAGCGCAAAAGGAAGAAGAATTTTTAAATTATACTCCGAAACAACATTGGTTATAACCCATGTCGTTTCTACAACTTAAAGCCTTTTCATTTTATCTTATGCTTTTCCTATTTTATTAGCATTCCCATAATTATATCCTCGTCAACACCAGTCGCTGCACGAAAAAGATAGAGGCCGCTAGGTAACTGAGAGCCATCATCAGCTAAACCATCCCAGGTTATTCTGTTCAACCCAGCAGACATCTCTCGATCGAAAGAATTAACCCTCCTGCCAGATATATCGAAAACCTCGAGCCTAACTCCCTTTTCCGAGGGCAATGTTAAAAGAATCGTAGCTGTAGTATTAAATGGGTTAGGATAACAACCAATCAATGTCATCTCTTCTGGAAGAATATTTTTAAACTTCAATTTATGTAATCCTACACCAATAGATACGGGATTATCATTAACTCGTTTATCATCGATGAACATCTCCCCCATCACCGGAACATTAATCCTAATTATCGCCTCCTCACGAAGTAATATAGTCCATTCGCCATCGGAAGCCGAAGTAGAAAGCTGAATATCTCCTTTTATCAGCGTTGCTATCCGCTCTGAGGAATATGGAGTGAGAGGTGGAATTGCGATATCGCCTGAACACAAATCCGAATTTGACATGGGCGAATAAGCTATTGAAAGTGTGGCCATTTCTCCATCTGCTATAATTTCGATAGTTCCAGTCCACTCGATTGGAATTTTGGGCTGGAATTTCCGAGAACCATCGAAAGGAACCTCCAAAATTCCATCCGAACTGGAAAGCAGCCAATACGCGCATCCAGGGCGAAGCGAGTCGGTGGAATAATATTCTGAACCATCCCAAGCAAATATATCCCCAATGATTCCTCCCGAAGGAAATATTTCAATTTCGCTAATAGAAACCGCTTCAAACGGCGCGCCAATAAGATTCCATCCATTAAATACAATCCGAGAATAGGAATCGAGTCTTCCGCCAACAGTCATTATCGCGTAGGATGAATCCGCCCATATCCAATAACCTTGACCCTCCTGAATCAATTCGGCATTGCGATAGCTTGCCATTTCATTGGAATAGCGATAAACACTTAGCATAGTGTTAAAAACTTCTTGGGCGGGAACCACGGTCGGAAGAACAGGACTGCTAACCATATTCCATCCATTGTGAACTGTAAGTGAACAATAGGTGAATTCTGGGAAGAACCATTCGATAAGAAGTGTATCATTTAAACCGTAAGTTGCCGTTGAATCTCGTTTCATATCGACAATCCCTTCAAGGCGGAATTCACCCTCCGGCAAATCTGCTGGATTCCAATGAATTGTGCCGTTTGGCTCATCGAAAGTCGCAAGATTCCATGCTCTCGGTGGAAAAGGACAACGAATATCACGCAAAAGCCCTGCTATATGAGGATAAGCGGCGTCATCGAAGACAAAACGGCCATCTACCATCCAATCTGGAGCGGGAACATCGATAATGTCAATACCATAGTCATAAGAATCTCCAGCACCCCATGTTGCCCCAAAGGTAACAACTCTATCAAAATGATTGGGTAGATGTGTTCTATTAAGATATAAATCGCAAGTGAAAACCTCGGGCGTAAGCGTAACATAGAAGAAACCATCTGAGGTCTCGACTAATGGGAAGCCCAGATTGAACTCGAAACCGGTTATATCTATTGAAGTATATTGACCTCCTAATGCGTCGCAGTTAACAATTGCACGCAAGAAAAGAAAATCGCCACCGGAGCCACTGGAAAGCGGGGCACCAATTATTGTCGCACTGACTAAACCAGTTTCTTCATCAATATCGATAGTATCCACTAACCAACCATCCGTGAGTGTTCCTGAAGTCACAAGTCCAAGCGGAATAAGAACATTAGGATCGACGGTGAATGTCATCTCAGCCGAACCGATAACAGACATTTCGAGACCGTCGATAGAAAGGGGAATCAATACTGTATCACATGGCGCACCAAACATGATAGGGAACCCAACCTCGCGACTTGCTGCAGCGGCAAAAAACTCCCAGCATGTTGGTTCCATCTGGTTTGGTGAACAATAACAATAATCCGGCGAATCAAATAACTCGGAGATACATACCCGAATGACCCCGCTTCGCTCAATTATTACAGTATCAATGCTTACAATAGCGGTATCTTCGTGTAGAGTCCAGATGGGCCCTGAAGTATCGAGCGTGTCTGAATCCATTGTTACATCGATTCGTGCAGGAATTGACAACGGCGATATTCCTGAAAATTCATCTATTAGATTTGCACTGATCGAAACTTCCCCTACGAAAAGAGTATCGTCTTCGCTCGGGTAATGATAGATAAGCTCCGGAGGCTGAAGATCAACATAAAATGTGCACGGAGATTCCACTCCAATGCATCCCCAATTATTGACCAATTCCACGAACTCGAAAACAACAGTATCACGATGTGCAAATGTTGTTTCTGGAAAAAAGAACATGGTATCACCGGCTATAGAAACATCGAAAGCCACTTCGATTCCGTCCACTTTAATTCCAAGATTATAATCAGTTATATAACCATATTCTGGGTTAGTGTGAAGCACTTTTATCCATTGGTTAGCACATGAGGTTATGCCTCCACAAGGGGAAGGCATTAGTATATCAATGCGCGGTTCACAGAAACTGTTGTATGTCGAATCGTCCCAACCTATGAAATCAACACTATTCTCCACAACAACATTGAAAATAACATCTGTAAGTTCGCAAAACTTGGACGTTAGATATTCAAATTCGTAACAACAAGGTATATTTCCCAAGGCAAGCCCGAGACTCTCTACCATTGCGCTGTATTCAGCATCATATAGGTCACTCCAGATACCACCGGTTGACTCAGCAAGAACACGGTATCCGGCATAATAAGCTCGATCCGGACTATCGCCAGAAAGAGGATACCACTCCATATCGGAATCGGGTGGGCATACCGCAAAAAAAGTTACGGAATCACTCGAGCAGTAATCCATGATTTGATACAGAGAAGAATCGGAATAGTCGTAATATGGCAAACATGGTGGCGAAACAATCTGCACTTCCTCATCTGTGAACATGACGACAGCTTTATGACAACCAGGACGCCAATCGAGTGTATCGATTATCCAGTGAAGAGCACCGTATTGGTCCTCATGACCACTTCCTCTCAATGCCCATGGGAGTGAATAATAGAACAGCGTTGCCTGAAATAGCATGTAAAAATCTGTAGGATTATCAGCCCACATGTCCGTTCCAACAGTGCAAGGCGGCGCGGCGGAAAAATCCGTCAACACCATATGTCTAAGACCATTTATCTCCGCAGGACATCCATTAAAGATGGCAATACAAATACGATAATCAATGCCGGCGAGACCGGCAGTGAATATCGATAGCGCCGAAGAAAAAGTCGAAACATCGTCGTCCATCGAGCCAGAAAAATCCATTAGGAGAACAATATCGATGTATGGTGCCGGGCATTCATTAAGTTGCCTAATACTTGGTGGAACAACAGGTGTTCCATTTTCAGAAAAAGAGAAATCCTCCAATTCAAGTTCGGGTGTATATCGTCCGAGGGAATCGAAAACGCAAACCATCGTGTAAATTGTTTCGCAATCGTCTGATTTGATTATTTCCTCGATTTGGACATCACCTGACTGAGCGAAAATTGAAATGGCGGCTATTAAAGCCGCCAAGATTGGATTTTTTATTTTCATTTCATACCCCCGAAAATCGGAGTTAAAGTCACTTATCGAGCAAGCACAACTGAACCGTTACAGATAACCTTGCCATCTTGTTTAATAACATATAGATACAACCCCTCCGGCAAAAGTTTGCCCTTGGTGTCTTTACCGTCCCAGCTTCGAGCATCGAAATTCCTGGCGTCATCGATGGGGTCGATAGTTTTCGAAAAAACAGGTCTATTTCGAATATCAAATATGGTCAATTCGCCCGATTGAGTGAACATATGCGGGAAATCAAAGACCGTTACCTCGTTGATATTATCGCTGTTAGGTGTAAATGGATTGGGAATAACCAAACAGGCAATCAGCGGCTCTATAATGAAGCTATCCGTCAAGGTGTAACAATTTGCATCGCAGTAATCTGGTGAATCACAAGCCTTAAGGCTTACTTCAATTGTGTCACTGGTGTTAAACTCGATGCCTGCAAATGCTGGATCGAAAATGACAGTCCACATTCCGTCGCCCTCGTTATTCAAAATTGCGGGAGGGAATTGGATTTCATCGCCGTTAATCCAAAGACGCACCGAATCAGTATTGAGTCCGCTAAGAGGTTCATCAAGTGAAGCGGTTATTCTAGGAGCAACATCGCGAATCATTTGACTAAGCCCCATCTGAGGCGTAAGGAACTCGATCTCCGGTGCATCGAAATCAAGCCAGAAATTAAAGCAGAAAGGAGCATTAGCAATATTCTGTCCTATCCTACTCTCAGCTCTATTAAGGCATACATTCGCCATATTGCCACTTTGCCACCAACCGGGTTCAGGTGTCCAATGAAGATCGTTACTGTCACTGTCCCACCAGAGATATTCTTCATCTATACTATAAGTTATGCTATCGATCTCCAATTCAAAGGAAATGGAATCCATCGAAACCTCAGAGACTATGTGAATAATTATCTCTTGATCCAAACAAGCGCTATATGTATCACGTTCAGGATGTTTCAAATAAGCTACAGGCTCATGCGCTAAAATGAAGAATTTCCAGCAAGTGGTAGGATTGACATTCGGACCGCAGAAACTTGTATCATCCGGAGTATCTTCCATTCCCCACATACATATCTCGATAGTATCTGCTGGCAATACACCATCATATATATCAAAATATACCGTATCCGGATCCACGCCATCACAGTGTATATCGACATTATAATCGTTAATCGGAACTCCGTTTACTTCAACAGACATATTTTCAGCTAGAACTGTAGTCGAATCGATACTCATAAAATCGTCCGCTAAAACAGCATATACTTCATCGAGAACATCATAAGAAGCATAATCCATATGATCCGGGTGAACATCGATGGTATCGGGATACATATCATCGACGATTATTGTGCACACCGATGGAGTAGTCATACAGAAAAGTTCGTTATAGATAGTTTCGAGCTTAAACACCACAGTATCTCCATGCGGATAAAGTGGATTGGGATTATAAAACAGCCCTCCATGATATTCGTCGCCGTCCCAGTAAAGCCTTGGATCGTCGAGTGTAATAGTCTCGAGTGGCGTAGAGTTCGATTGGACTGTTAGCATTATTAATGTATCTAACAAAGGATAGCTAGTTCCATATATCGAATCAGCAGAGATATTAAATATCAGCTCCTGCCCTGTGTTAATCACAGAACCAAGACTGTCCATGGGGCCGCAAGAAATAACATTACCGCATTCATTGGGTCTAATTCTAACTACCGCCGGTGGATAATGACAACGAGGTGTCCATGATTGTATTGGGATATGGCGATTAGACACAATAAGCGAATTTAAACATGTAGCATGTAGCCAGAAAGAGATATCGCATGAATCGCAACTCGGATCGACTTCAAATCGCCAAATGAGAACAGTGTCAGTTTCAGGCATAAGATCGCCGATATACGTTGTGCATTGCCCCTCAATATAATCTAGGCAATTAGACCCGATCGAATCGAATTCCAAGATGCAATGAGTATAATAAGCGATTTCCTCACAGGTGGGGTTCCAGATTTTAGCGGAGAATATAAATTCACCTATGCTATCACATTTGGCACATTGAATTGGATTGGCCAAAAGCTCCGGGCCGGGAATAGCCTCCAGGCCACAAGGAATAACTCTTTGTGCACGCCATATATTATCGACTTCCCAATGTAGTTGAGCGGAAGTGTCCGACAGCATGTGCATATCATCGTCAATATTAGTATAGTAATAACTACCCGTATTCCACATTCTTCTAACTGGATTCCAATCATCGTCGTCACCGTATATGTAAATACCACGATTAGTGGACGAATAGCCGCCCCTATATGTGCTAACCGCGAATTCTGCGTGACAGTCGTTATCCAAGTCTGCTATAGGTACAAATCTATTAGGATCAGGACGATAATCTCCATCAAAATCGTCGAAGGTTGCCCAGAAATAGCCGGTTCGTCCATCGAAAACAATAAATTCGCCAGCCATGTTATAGCTACAAAGGTCCCATACGCCGTCACAACTGAGGTCGGCAGCGGACATAGAAATTATTTCCCCTGAAGTAAATGGATCGGTTTGCCAGAATATTGTTCCATCGACACGAACAACAGTAATAATACATTGCGAGCTCGAGGGTGAATGATTAACCGCGAAAGCTATTTCAGGTTCTGGAGTTGCTAGATCAAAATCGGCAATAACCGGACATTCATAATGACTGTAAACTGTGCTAACAGCATCGATAGAAATGACTTCACTTTCGAGAACACCATAACCATCGTAAATAAATATATGTGCATTGTAGCTTCCATCAACCCATTCGCAAATCACTTCAGGGTCATTATCCAAATCGATATCTGCAACAGCAATTGGTCCGCCAGGCACACGCCATAACTCTGTCCCTGTATTATCCCAACAAACAACCTCTACGTCCCCTGAACTGCCGGCTGTAATCGAAGCCAGAAGCTCATAGTTACCATCAAGGTTTATATCTTCGCAATCCATCGAAGCGTAAGACCTCTTTGAACCTGTATCAATTATAAGCTCGAGCGCACCAGTTAAGCCATCGAGAACAACGATTTCATAATTTGTTCCAGAACGGTTTTGTTGAGCGATAACTTCGACCTGACCATCACCATCGAAATCCGCGAGAAGGACCTCGTGACCGGCATTGCTGTAAAAAGCACCTCCACCATTATAAATCCAATTGACACTTCCAGTGTTACCATTTACACTCATTACACCCATTTCACCTGGCGAATCAAAATAAACGCAACAATAAATCTCCCCTATTCCATCGCGGTCGAGATCCGCGATCGCAGGTGTGAAAACACCTCTTCCAAATCGATCAGACCAAAGTGTATCGACAGTATCATCATGGAACTTGTCAACAACAGCAATCCAACCATCCCCGGAAGATGATGAAATCGTCTCTGAACGAGAAGTTATAACAATCTCGGGATGACCATCACTGTTAAGATCTCCAATCACCGGAGAATTAGGTATTTCATTTGATCGTGTTCGTAGGTTCACCTCGACTCTAGGAATAGCATAAACGGAAGTTATTGCTAATAAAAGAATTACAGTAAACTGCCAGTTTTTTCTCATAATATACTCCAATTATGTTTATTATGTTCTTTTCATGAGTTACTTATCGAAGAAGAAGGACTGTCCCATTACAAACAACCCTAGCTTCGTTTATCAATAAATATAAATACAATCCTTGTTTTAGCATTTTCCCCTGAGCATCTCTACCATCCCAGGCAAAAGAACCATTGAGTTCATAATGATAAACCTCGATATTTTCAAGGTTATAAATGGTTAATTGTGCTGTTCTCGTATAACTATGCGGATAATCGAACAGCACTATATCGTTAACGTTATCCCCGTTAGGGGTAAATGGATTAGGCTCAGCAATACAACTCGTTTTAGGTTCCACAACGAATCTCCAAACTGTTGTAGTGCAGTTGGGAGAACATAGATCGGGATCGTCACAGATATATACATGCATATCGACGGTATCCCCCGGTGTAAAAGAGAAGCCTATCTCGCTGGGTCTTATTTCGAATATTCCACCGTTTTCGCTTGAAAGCCAAATGCCATCCTCGAAATCGATAACTCGACCATCGCATATAATCTGCAGAGTGCTTAAATCTAATCCTGCTGGATAATCTTCGAGAGAAAATTGAGTTATCTGATACTCATCAGAAGTAATCGTTCCTACAACTGGAACTAAGGGTTGAACAATGGGCGATTCCAAATCAACCATAAAAGAGAAATCTGTAGTATCAATGTTTCTTGTCCCATGAATATTATAGAACTCGACTAAAGAACCTTCGACTGTTTGATTATGCCACCAATTGACAGACGGTGTAAAATAAAGCGTGTCGTTGGTAATTTCGAGTTCGGTATCGATACCTGTGGTATATTCCCGTTCATTCAATATCATCACGGCCCCAGAATCTTCGATGCCAATACTATCAAAAAGGGCGATAACAATCTGTTGGTCATCGCAAGAAGTAATATCGTTTATATTTGGAACTACAAGCTCTGCTGTCGGAGGTGAATAAACAACACTGATCTCGAAACAAGTAGTGTCGATATTTGGCTCGCAATAATCGGGAGAATCAGCAGCAATAATGCATACTTCAGGGCAATCAATCCATGTATTCCCAGTTCCAGTTAGTAGAGGTGAAAAAATTATTTCACTTCCATCCCATCCAACCGCTGCATGGCCAATATTAAAGGAATTTCCACAAAAAACAACCTGTATCGAAGCCGAATCTACACCGGTAAGAGTATCCTCGAGTCCGATAACAATAGGTAAATCATTCGAGCCGTAGAACACTCCACCCGAGGGATCTGTGAGACTAGCCACTGGAGGAGTTAAATCTATAAGAAAATCGAAAACAAGTGGCGAATCCAAATTGCATCCAAGGATATTATAACATGTATCGAGACGAGCGTTATGCCAGCCTTCCAACCAAGTCTGGCCAACCGGGAATTGCGCGATTACAGCGCCCATCGAAGCATCGACAGATAGATTACCCTCATTGACCGTGAAGTGATTCGTGTTATCAACCCAGATAACTACACGAGAAGAATCTACTATGGATTCTCCACCGACATTGATGACAATCTCCTGCCTTTCGCAACTCGAACTGGAGCTATCGGCTGGCGTAACAAGAGTGGCATTAGGGGTGTGAGTTCCAGAAACATCGACACATAATGTATGAAGAAAAGGCCCTATGGGATACTGCACAGTCGAAAGCCTGAATTCGTCGAGGAAAAAGCCCTCTCTATTATCAAAACTTGTGCTTCCGAAAACAAAACGAATTCTAACAGTATCGTCGGTGTTTAAAACCCCCATGCCGATCAAATTCTGAGAAACAACCTCGATCCATCGTCCAGAGGAGTCGCAATAAGCCATCCGGTTAGCGATTGGATTATCAACCCACTCATCGATGTATGCATCGTATCGTGGAAGGAGAAGCCCAACGCCATACTCATCTAATTGAGTCCAACTACCATGGTTTATCTCGATTTCTACAAGGAATCCATCCTCACCATCTCGCGACCAACCAGATGGGTCAATTTGCGGGACAGAAAGCCAATACCAGAAAGCGATATAAGCCTCAACCCAACTGGATAGATAAAAATATTCGCTTGTCAAAACAGAATAGACATGACTCGGGTATTCGTCCGAACCGTCGGAAGGTATTCCCACTACACCAAAACCAGTCACAGCGGACTCCGGACCGAAAGGCAAACGGACATCACAATAGTCAAAATTTTCATCGCCGATAAACAGCGGTTCATCTCCTTCAAAATTATCGTGATAACCAATTAATGAATCTGCGCTCGTAACAACAACATGCCAGCAATAAGATGTATCTTCGAGGGGGGGATCGAGAACTTCAATTTCCCAATAAACTGTATCCTTTTCTCCGGGAGCCATCGTTCCCAGCGGAACACTGGGCATTCCAAAACTTAAATCAAGTTCGGTGGGTAAATCAATAGTTAGAAATACTTCTTCGGCAGCCTCTCCTCCAATATTCTCGATAATAAATTCATGCGGAAAAGGATTAGGGTCCAAATGGCAATCGACTACGCCTAGAGGATTTGGATATTCCGGTCTTCTGATAAGTTGAGCTTCTTCCAAACCACAGCTATCATATAGATCATAGATAAACCAACCGCGAAAGCCGTTGTATAAAGGATCTTCAGTAGAAAAGAGGAATTGTAATATTATATTATGTCCGGAGTATTCCGGATCAAGGAAATATGTCCATTTTATCCAGACCCCGGGTTCTAAATATCCGCCCGACGAATAACCTTCCCAATGATCCCATCCGGGAAGACGAGAGAAAGGCGGATTCAACCAATTTAAAGTGTCCCATGAAACACCAGTATCTGTGGAAATTAAAATATACATCATATCGAAAGCATCGATATCGATACATTCGA
The DNA here is from genome assembly GCA_023145965.1 of bacterium. NCBI lineage: Bacteria > bacterium. The sequence continues at coordinate 40,266 of JAGLDC010000050.1, forward strand.
CTTCCCACCAGGTCCAGAAACTAAATGAAATATGTGCTAGTTCGTCGGTTTCTAACAAGGGACTTATAAGCCTTCCGCCATGTTCATCCTCTGAATTACCTCCGGTAAATTCAGGACCTCCAAAAGGTGAATGGTCGAATGGCTCACCGATAAATGATCCATTCTCTGGATTTCCATACCAAAAACAAGAATTACCTGAATGTGAAAAAGGCAAATAAGCAGGGCGTGGATCTCCAAGATCGATCATTGTGCCATAGATATCCGAATGAACGAATATAAGTTCGGGATTTGTCATCCTTTGCCATTGGCACAAAGGTCCGAACGCGGAAGTCGTCCATCCACCATCGCCAGCCTCGAAATCCTCAAAATAAGGAACAGAAACTGTAGCTGGCCTTAAACGCGGAGTAGTGTCAGACACAATCTCATATACTTTCGCCGCTTCGATCCTCTCAGACCTAGAAATCGAGATAGAAAATGCGCTGTTAGCGCAGATTATCATTATCAGCGCTAATAAAAAACCGTTCTTCAATTTTCTCCTAAAATAACGCGCTCTCCGCATTATTTCAATTTAACACCTTAACTTAAATTCCTATCTTGCTAATACAACCGTTCCGTTACAGATTATCTCTCCATTTTGCACAATGATGTAAATATACAATCCCTCCATCATAATTATCCCTCCAGAGTCCCTTCCATCCCAGCTTCTTGGAATTATATCCGTGAGGTCTCCGTCAACTATATCTATCCATCTCCTGAAAACCTCGA
>JAGLDC010000051.1 GCA_023145965.1 bacterium
TCCGCCCAGACATCCTCGATTTCGCCATCGTCGTTAATAATCTCAATCTGTAAGTGCTCGCTTGGCCCATCGAATTTGGGTTCGGCGAATAGTTCTGTCGCACCGGTAAAATCAATAATCGTGAACCAAAGTTTGTCTTTATCTTCTCGAATGCGCGTTCCCCGCCCGATTATCTGTTTGAAAGTAACTAACGATTCAATCTTTGCAAAGAGGATTACGTTTTTTACAGTGGGCATATCTACGCCGGTAGTTAGCATTTGAGAAGATGTCAGGATACCGGGACTGTTCTTTTCGACGTCTTTGAAATTTCCCAAATGATTTAGTCCGATGTTACCCTCGTCGCTTGTTACTCGCTCGCAAAAATCCGGGTTATCTATCAAGACGTCAGGTATTATTTCGCGGATTCGATCTCTTATTTTTTCTGCGTGCTCTTGATCGACACAAAAGATAATTGTCTTATTGTCGTAAATACCGGCTTCGTTTAAGTAATCAACAATATATTTCGCCGCGATTTCGTTTCTACTCGCTAAGCAAAGAATCCGCTCATAGTCTGAAGTTGAAAACGCTTTATCGGGTATTTCATTGCCGTATTTATCGAGGGTTCCTTCCGGAAACCTTAATCCCTTTGCATCCACATTCATAACAACACGCTTTACACGATATGGCGCTAAGAAACCGTCTACAATTCCTTGTTTGAGTGAGTAAGTATAAATCGGTTCGCCAAAATATTTGTAAGTGTCGATATTATCGGTGTGTCGGGGTGTAGCGGTCATACCGATTTGTGTTGCAGGTTGGAAATACTCCAGTATTTCGCGCCATGTGCTGTCTTCTCGTGCGCTCCCTCTGTGACATTCATCCACAATTATTAGGTCGAAGAAATCCCTATCGAATTGGCTATAGAGGCCTACTTTATCTTCCCTATCTGCTAAGGCTTGGTAAATCCCGAAATATATCTCTCTTCCTTTGACCGCTTCTCCTGATATTTTATGAACAGCATTCCCGAAAACTGGGTCGAAGTAATCTTTTCTCGGTTCATCCACTAAGATGTTCCTATCGGCAAGATACAATATTTTCGGATGCAGGTCTTTTCCTCTGAGATTCCATTTCTGGTCCCAAGCTTTCCAAATTATCTGCATAGCGGTGAACGTCTTTCCTGTCCCCGTCGCCATCGTTAATAGCGCTTTTTTCCTTCCTTTGAAGATAGCTTCACAAGCTCGGTTAATAGCGACCTGCTGGTAATATCGAGGTTTCTTTGGTTTACCGTCCCAATCAAGCAACTGTCGATTATTCGGATAAAGAATTTTCTCGGATTCTTTATCGCTTATCTCCCTGTAGGCTGAATACCTTTTCCATAGGTTTTCCGGTGTCGGTATCCTGTCGATTTCGCTTTGTTTTCCTGTCGTGTAATCAAACTCAACAATACCGTTTCCGTTTGTCGAATAAGCGAATTTTACATCGAGCATTTCCGCGTATTCTTTGGCTTGGCTTAGTCCATCGGAGGGTTTCTTATAAAAGGCTTTCGCCTCGATAACGGCGATTGGATAGTCGGGGGTATGTAGGAGAATGTAGTCGGGTTTCTTGCCCTTCATACGGATATGCTTATTCCCAACGACTTGAATTTTGCCACTCGTAATATAATGCTGTTCCGCGATATGGTCGTCATCCCATCCGTTGGAATAAAGCACCGGCAAAACATATTTTCGGCAAGTATCCGCTTCTGTATCTCTTGAGAATTCTATCACAACCATCTCCTCTTTTATTTCTAAACACAATATATAGTCTCGCAATTTCGTAAATACAAGGATTATTCTACCCGAAATTTAACCAGCCGTGGTCGGCAATGCCGACAGATGTCTTGCTCAACGCACCTTCCTCAACATGGCTTTTGATGTAAGCGGGAGGGTCTAAGACCCTCCCCTACAGATTTACGCTATATTTAACCAGCCATGGCGTTTGCCCGGCACAAACGGTTTGCGGACGAGGGCGAGGGATTTGTCCTCGAACTTGAACATCGTTGTGATGTCGCCGAAAATCTTTTCGCGGTAGGCGCGGGAACGCGCGGCGGCGAGTATCCGGTTGCGTGAAATGTTCACTTTTACCGTTACGTCAGCCGAAGGGGGGTCGAGCAATAATAATCGGGTGTTGTTTGATGCGGAGTCGCGCTCCAAACTCACGGCCGTGCAGCATCGCACGCGAACGATGCCGGAGGTTGGCACGATCTGCGTCGTTTGGTATTTTCCATCGGAAGCCTGCGAATTTGCGGAGCTTCGGCCCGTTGTCGTGCCCTTCGCCTCGAAAATGCCGAAACTGCCGTCGGGGAATGTGCATACGAAATCCGGTCTCGAAAGGCCGAGCGCTTCGACCTCGTTTTGGTCGAGGGCATCCGCCGTGTCGCACCATGCTTCGCAGTGGAAGATCTCCTCCATTGCCCACGCGCAGAATCCCATGCCGAACTCGTCGGAGAGATTCGCTTTTTTGTGCGGGTCGATTTCGGAGAACGACAGGCGCAGATTTTCACCCTCGCTGAAACAGAAGCCGTATTTCCAGAATGGATAGAGCGACATGAGATCTAGCGGCCCCGCACTCTCGACGGCGCATGCCTCGCCGATTGTGCGGCAGAGGTGCATAGGCAAAACGGGCTTTGTGTATTCGCCCTGATAAATCGACCATTCCGGCCATTCGCACCCCTCGATGATTATCGCATGGTTATCGTTCAGGTTTTGGAACATGCTTTCGAACGCGGCGAATTCGAGCGCAGAGAGTTCGATAACTACTTGATCGTTGACGATTTTGATATTCATGAAAGCCTCTTGCAGATATGATGAAACAAGCCGGTTTGAATTTGTAATGCTCTTCAAAATCCTATATTTCAATTTTATCTTAAACAATGTAAAACGAGTTGTCGGGATTCGCAACGGAAAAAGCTGAGAGTTGAGAGTTGGTAAGGGAGAATTGAGAGAGGAAAGTGTAATGAAGCGGAGCTTCCAAGACAATGGTATTACGTAGCTGAAGCTACGTAACGAGAAGAAAGGTAGTTTTCGGCGGCGTAAAGAGATATTATGATTTCGCGTTTCGGTCGCAATGACATACCCTAAAAGCGGCGGGTAATATTACCCAAGTTCGCGTAAGTCGTTGTGGTTCTGAGGCTCCTCAACATGGTTCGCGGTCTCCTCAGTTTGATGTATGCTCTCCTCAACATGGTTTTGACCTCCTCAAGATGAAGCGCGGCTTCCTCAACATGGTTCGCCGATTCCTCAACTTGGTTTTCGGGGTAATCGGGAGGTTTTTTTTCAAAACCTCCCGATAGAATAGGCTATTTCGCGATATGTATAGTCCCCTTACAGAGAACTTTGCCATCTCTAATAATGACATATACATACACCCCTTTTGGAAGCGGATTATTCGATGAATCCATGCCATTCCAATTCGAGATGTCCTCGAGAGTGACTACCGGTCTTCCCTTGACATCGTATATCTCTACAGTCGCTTGCTCGATGGCCTGCCCCGGATAGGCGAATTTTACCTCGTCGTTAATCAGATCGCCATTGGGAGAGAATGGATTAGGTGTCGCCCTGCAATCTGCTGATCCTATGGTTAGATTCTCGCAGGCAGTATTATTAGCTTCGTTCGACTCGATAACATCATCATCAGCATCAAGAATAAGACAAAGCGGCACATCGCCGTTGGCAAACGCCGCGCCTAGGCTGGAAATCGGGATGATCTCGTGAATTGTATCTCCCGGCTCGATATTGTTATACTCGATACGGTTTATAACCGAAGCACCAGCGGTAATCTCGACAAAAACAACCGGCAAAGTGTCCACACCATCATAAAAACCCACGCCTTCGAAAACGAAGGAATCCCCCTCGACAATCGACGAGGGAACAAGGGAGACATGGTCGGTAGAAGTCCAAAGATCGGGCAGAACCTCGACATGATATTCCCAGCAACTATCGAGGATATTTGGATCGCAAAGATCGGGCGAGTCAAATATCGAATCGAGACAAACTAAAACCGTCTCCCCCGGATCGAACGACGATTCGGGAATTAGATAGAGTTCTTCGCCATCCCATGTGAGATATCCGTCGCCGGGCATATATTCATAGCCGTTAACCCAAAGCGTGAGCGATGCCACATCAATACCTGAGCCGGAATCCGCTATCGAGATCGAGAATGTCGTTCCTGCGCCGATTGCGCCATAGGGAATCGGCGCTATCGAAGCGACTACCGGCGTAGCATAATCGATGAAATATGTCACACAACTATAGTCATCGGCGGGATTGCCGAGAAGATCGGATGCGGTCGCGCAAACGGTGACGGTGTCGCCATCGAATGGCCCGGAAGACGGCATGTATATCAGGCTGTCGTTGCGGAAAATCCATTCAGCCGAAACTATGCCATTAACTGTAAGATCGATGCTCGATGTATCGATGCCATCCGGATCGACGAGCGAGAAAATCGCTCCTTGCGATGCACATGCGCTCCAGAGTGAGTCTTCAGGTGGTTCGATAACCGCAATAACCGGCCCGCCAGCGGAAATATAAAATTCCCAGCAGATCGAATCGGAGTTCGCCCCGCAATAGAGCGCTAAATCCGCAGCATAAACGCAAACCGCTACTGTATCGCCACCGAGCCACACCATTCCGCTGTCTGCGGGGTCGAAACGAAGAGTGTCACCGATAAGAGTGGGATCGACACCCATTCCATTAATGAACATGGCTATCGAATCGAGATCGAGTCCGGCGATCTCGTCCCAGAGGCGAAGCGAAATTATCGGTGATAACGTCGCCAGACCTCCCGTCGGAACCATTTCAGCAAAGACCGGCGGCTCAAGATCGACGATGAAATTCACGCAAACCGTATCGTCGATATGGACTCCGAAGGTATCGGAGGCATCGACGAGACAGAGATCAACCGTATCGCCGTTGTTCCATGCGATAATTGGTGTGAAGAACAGCGTATCGCCGGAAAACATAAGCTCCGAGCTGTGAGTCGTGAAATCTGCAGTGTCGTTCAATACGACGTGAATATCCGAGCGAACGACATCGCCTACGAACAGCCATGCCGCGTTCTGAAGCGAACAGCTCGTCACCGCGCCGTCCTCGGGGATAATCACATCAGCATAAATATCGCTGATTATGATATAGAACTCACAGCAAATAATTGTGTCGTTGTCGCCGGTGCAGTAGTCCGCAGAATCGGCAGTATAGACACAATATGAGACAGTATCGCCGTCGTGCCAAACCGTATCGAGCATCGAGACAGTGATCGTCATCGTGTCCGAAGTGAAATAGATGGTGTCATCAGCGAAACCGACCCACGAAGCTCCCCAATAAACCCCCGCTGTATCGTCTTCGAGAGTGATAACCACGCTTGACGATTCGTCGTGAACCTCTGTGAAACAATCGGGGCTCAAGAAATAAACCTCCGGCGGCGTATAGTCGATGTAGAAATCGACGCAGATAGGGCCGTAAAGGACGTTATCCGAAACATCATAAATAGAATCTAGACACACCAAATGCGAACCCTCCGTCCAATCTGTGGGAGGTGTATATACCAAGGTATCCGGGGTGGGAATCTCCACCGACGCATCGAGTATGGAATAGACCGTGCCGTCAATAGATAACCAAATCCTGGTTGTGTCGATGCCAGTTTCAGCATCAAATATGCTCCAGATAACCTGCTGGAATTCGCACGCCGAGATCGCGCCATCGAATGGGTAAATGACATCGGCGCTCGGCGGCAATGTGTCTTCGAGAATGACCGTCCAGCTCGTGTCCAGGCGATTCGGATCGCAGTAATCGATAATGTCCCATAGTGTCAGCTCGATGAGAATCGTATCCCCGATGGCGAAGCTGTCGGGATAGAGCGTCATGTCGAAGAAGATCGTATCGCCGATCAAATAACTATACGGCGAATCCGGGCCGCCGTCGATGCCGTCGATGGTCAACGCGAATGTATCATACTCCACTCCTCCAATAACATCGACCGGCAAAATCGCGAAAAGCGGATTTCGGGTTCCGGTCGATGGATACGGCGACGTGAACTCGACGAACGGCGGCGAAATATCGATTATCATGCTGTCGCCGGAGGGATATGGCAGCGAATCGCCGCTTTCATCTATCAATCGAGTAATATAAAACGGAACGACCTCGCCATCAGCGAAGCAAATTATCTCAGATAAATTCCAGATGAGCGAATCCATCGCAGCGGAGGTGTAATACGCGCCATCCGCCGAAGAGTATTCGATGCCGCCAACCTCGACTCGCGTGCAGGAATCTACCAGCGGGAAAGTCGATTCGAGATTCCAAAAAATTATCGGACACTCACACGACGAGATGATTCGCCCGTCACCGTCGATATCCTCCGGCAGAATAACGCTCGCGGAAATATTGCTCAATATAACCTCGATATCGAAACAAGAAATCGTGTAATTCGGGCCGCAATAATCCGCGCAATCGTCGTGGGCAAATGCACATATCGAGAGTGTATCGCCGGTAGCGAGGCTGGACAGCTCAAACGACAAAGCGCCATAGATGGTAGTATCGTGAGTGCCGCTTCGGAGGACGATAACAGAATCCATAGTCGCCGTCGTGCATATCGAATCGTGTGTTGTGAGCGAAATAGTCGCTATCGGTGTTGTGATCACCGGCGGCGATGTGATCGAGATAACCGGCCCGTCGCGGTCGATGACAAATCCACCCGGCACCGAATCGATAATATCCGTGCCGATAGTGTCGCTCAGGGAAACCAGCGCCACGCTCGCTCTATCGACCGAATCCCAACATGCAAAGAACGATGCGTCTATCGTCAGGCTGTCGAAATCCTCCGAAAAATCCATCCAGACCGGGTCGTATGGATAAGCAGTTCCCTCGACGCGAACAACCGTCGATTCCGGCTCGATCCCGAAGGACGATATTATCCCGAACACTACCTCCTGGCATGGACACGCGGTGATAGTATCGCCATCGCCGTTAATATCGATCGGAGCGAGCCAGCTCGCCGATAAACTACCGATGAGAATCTCGAAATCGATGCATGCATCGGGAAATTCGTTACGGCAGTAATCCGGTGAGTCGGAAACTGCGGAAGTAACGCATATCTCCACGATGCTATCCAGCGGGAGGGTATCCGAACCGGCGAAGAAGAACGTGTCGCCGACCCAATTCCATTCCGGGCCGAAAGGATAATCCAAGCCGCCGAAAGAAATTACATAACTCAGCGAATCGTGCGCGATGGAGAGCAGCGAATCGTCGAAGACCATGAAAGCCTCGCCGCTCAGCCCGGCGACGATAGACGAGCCGTCGACCGGATAGCTCGAAACGAGCACCGGCGGCTCGTAATCGGCAATGAAACTCCCGGAAAGCGGCATCCCAAGTTCCACTCCAAGTAAATCATTTGCCGCAATTAGGGTAAAATCTATTGTATCGCCGTGGCTCCAGCACGGCGCAGCCGGCGTGAAGGTCAGGATCGAATCGCCGTCCCATGAAAGCTCTGTCGAGGTTAAATCATAGACCGTCCCCTCGACCTCGAGTTGTATTGACATCGTATCGATGCCATCCTCGTCGAAGATTCCGATAAGGATGGGCTGGCAATCGCAGGCGCTCGTGGCGATTCCGTCGGAATCGAGATCGACCGGCTCGATAATCCACGCTGTCGGACCACCGGATAAAATAATATAAACCCACCAGCAGGTATCCGGCGCGGTATTTGGCGGACAATAATCATAATCGGGATGATCGGTTATGGCCGTAACGCATATTCGGATGCTGTCGCCGTTTTCGACCGTGGGCAATGAAACCAAACTTCCCCAAGGATAAGTCGTCGAAGAAACTACGGTATCGGCACGCCAAAGCTCGATAAGCGCCATAGAACCGAATAGCGGACATATCGAGTCAAACACATCGGCTGAAATGATGAAGCTCACGGGATAATCCTCGAAAACCGTGTCCGGTGACGGGGAAAAACCGCCGAGCACAACCGGTGGGTCGGCATCGACGATGAACCAGCAGCTAACGATGTCGTCGAGCGGACAACCGGCCTCGTTGTATGCGCCGATGAGAGTGACCGTTACTGTGTCCCAGCTATCGAAGGCCATCATCAGACCATCCGGAATGAAGCTGAGTTCGGAGGTTGCGCTGTCCCAACTTAAAAAACCGCTCGCGACTGTTAGAACTGTATCTACCGGCCCTGAAGGCCCATCGACCTGAAGTCTTACCCGGAATGTCGTATCGTCGATGTCGAAACCTGTTGTGTCTGTTATGATCCATGTAACACCTTGATCGGTGCAGGAAGTGATATAGCCGCACGAGTCGGGATAAACGACTTGCGCGAAAGGCCCGGCGGTGCAGTAGAAAACATCGAAAGACCAACAGGTATCGCCGTAATTCGGATCGCAATAGTCCGCGCAATCGTCCCTGAAAAAGGCGCAGGCGGTAACCGTATCAAAGCTCGCAAGACCGGAGATGGACGCTATCGATGTGCCATAGAAAACCGTATCGATTCCCGAAAGCGGGGCGATAACCCGAATACTGTCATACACCGCGTCGGAACAGATAGAATCGACAGCGATAATAGAAATATCCGTGAACTCATCGGAAACAGTGGCCTCCATAAGAGGCCATAAAGAACTCGCCACCGGCGGCGAGAGGTCTATCACTACATCGCCGCAAATCGGAAGGCCGATATGCGCGCCGGTAATATCCCAAACCGAAATCAAGCATAAAACGCAACTATCGCCATCCTCCCAAAGCTCGTCGCCCAATGGATCCCATGTCAGCGTATCGCCAATTAAAGTAAGATGTGGGTCCGGCCAACTATATTCAACTCCGCAAATCTCGACGGAAACAGACTCCGGGACAATATCAAAATCGTGAACGAGGAGCCACTGAACAATCTGATCTTCGCAAGATGAGATAACGCGAAAATCCGAATTCAAATCTATCGGCTCGATCAACATCGCCGTGATACTTCCCGCGATAATCTCGAATACACAGGTATCCTGCCCCCAATTACAAAACGAATCCCGGACGGCGACAATTAGAGTGCATGACTCGCAATCCGTGAGTGGGATGGTCAAGTCCAACAGGGTATCCGAAACAACAAAACTCTCGTCTATTCCGCAAGAATCCGAGAAAATATGCACGGAACATGGATCGCCGCGATAAAACCAATCCTCGATGTGCCATGAGATATGGACGCCGGCGCCCGCGAGAACGGAATCTCCCGGACATGAAATCGAAACTCGCGGCGCACGCGAATCGAGACAACCGAGAGCCACAAAGGTCGAAGCTATCGAGTCGCCATCGGCAACGAATTGGAAATTACATCCCTCATATCCCGGTAGATCATCGGAAAGAAGCCATTCGAAGCAATGAACACCCGTGTCAGACACCACACCGACATCACCGGCCTCGCCGGAAAGAGTCGCAAGCGGCACACCCCATGTGCTTCCGCCATCGGAGGAAGCCGCAATATCGATATCCAACAGCGGTTCGCAATTTGAATTAAGATGATAGCAAAGCTCGACAACATTCTGAAGGTCACAATTTGTTTCTTCTGTGAACCAAGCCGTATCTATCCATGCCGAACATGGATCTTCTATATAAAATGTCCAGCAAGAATCGAGGACATTCGGCGGGCAGGTGCAATACAGGGTATCAAAAATCATGTCTATCGCGTGGACGCAGACCTCGATGGTATCGCCCGGCGAGAAATTGCTGGGGATAGTCGGTGTGGCAGGATAATCTGTAGTATCCAAACCGTTCACTATGACCGATGTAACGACGCTATCCGTCCAAACGCCGGCACCATCGTCATCGAGTGTAAAAACAATATTAAAAAGCGTATCGGCCATCACTGTATCGGCTGGTGGATACTCCGAACCGGAAACTATATAGGGCGGGGATAAATCGACGACAAAGCCACACTCGATTGCCGAATAAGCAGTTAGGGTTATCATAAAAACAATAATGGCGATTCTAAGTGCTTTACTCATCTTCGCCTCCATTCTCTCGGGTTTCCGTTATCGTGACTACAACCCTCCTGTTAATAACTCTTCCTTCAGGGAGCCCATCATCGCCTATTTGTTCACGAACAAGAAAGCCTTCTTTCCACAATTCCAGGGTATATGGTTCAGTTTCAGCGTAACCCTTACTCAAAATATTAACATCGTGTTCAATCATCCATTGTTCAAGATTTTCTCCGTCTGTTAGCTCTAGAATCCCAGTCATATATGCCATGAGCCTGATTTCCACACTTTTAGCACGGTCCCGCGAAAGTTCGAGATTGCGTCTGTGGCCACCTATTATGTCTGTATGGCCCTGCAGCTCGGCATAAATCGATGATTCATCTGAAGACCCTTTTTCCACAATATATCGTGCAACCCACTCGAGGCGATCCTTAAGGTAGCGCGACTGCGGTGAGGGTGCATCGAAGATGAATTGCACGAGAAGAAGTCTATCTGTTCGCTCTTCACGATAGATAACCTCTGTGCCAAGCTCTTTTCGTGTGCATTTTTCAGAGGTTTGCCCGAGTTCATCCACGGCTGAAATACACACCGCAAATTTTTCGCCGAAGGGGATTAATCCGCCCTCTGAGTCCCTCCAATCCCACGATATCCGTTCATTAACTCTATCTTCGCCGGAGGCTATAGTAAGAAGACGATTATCTTTTTCGTCTAGGAAAAAGAGTTCCCATTCTGAAATATCGATTTCTGAATGGGCCGAAAAAACTATCTGGCAATCTGCAAATTCCTCTGGTTCGTAGCTAAGGGCTGAATGTATTTCGCGGGGTTTATATGCAATGGCATCACCGGAAAGGAATGCTAATACTTTTCCCTCGGACAAGGTCTCGTCCGAACTGGCTAAAACTCTATGTTTAAGAAACTCGGGTAATTCACCAAGAAGTATTCGTTTTATTTGAAGAGATTTATAAATAGCTTCTTCTAAAAGGACGCCTTTCTCCGAAACGCGAATCACAAGCATGGAAAGTGGATTGCTTTTTAATTCATCGAGCACATCTGCAACAATATTCTTTGCCTGATGACTATCGAAAAGAGCAACATCTGATTCGAATCGAACATCGGGCATCTCGATTTCGATTTCGACGCGGCGATTTTCCTCATCTACAAGGCGTTGATACTCGGTGTATTGGCTTTCTCTAGCAACCCTGCGTTTGTCTGGTGGTTCGTCTCCTATAATTATCCTCGCCTTAGCTTCCGCAGCGCGTTTTAAAAGAGCAGACCTCACTGCCCGAGCCCGTTTTGCGGCTATTTCCCGCGAATCGGGTTCAGAAAGAGAATCATAATAACCATTGATAACAAATTTGGCTGATGGATTGAGAAGAATCCGCTCAGAGAGTATATCGAGAAGAGAATCGAATCTTATATCTATCTCGGAAGAGCCTTGTGTAAAGAAAATAACCGGCACAATAGATTCGTCCTGATTGATATAGCTCGCCTGATTAATCCTCAGTGTCTTGGGAGTTGCAGATACTTCGATTGTGGGAGGAAAAAAGATTTCTACAGAAGTAATCGCCGAATTATTTTCCTCATCAGATTCCTTTATCGTATTTTTTGAATCGATTATCGCCTCTAAATCCAATTTCCCTGCTTTCTTGCATAAATATTCGAAATCGAACACTTGCGGAAGTTCAGGCGAAAGCTTATCGACAGTAAAAACCTTTAAAACATCGCCGTCGATCTTCAATTCCACTGAAACGGCTTTGGCTTCGAGAGCAGAAGTATAAGCCTTCAGATGTATATGCATGGTGTCATCGATAGCGTATTTCTCTTTGTCGGAAGATATATTCACCGCGAGATCGGGTAAAACGACAAGTGGTTCAATATAGCCAACAAGTGCGAAACCATGGCCTGTACTTGCTTTCCCAAGTTCGCTGTGATGATATGAAAATGTATAATCGAACCTAAGGGGTATCATCCAATCGAAGTTAAACCCCGCGCCGAGCGATAGATCACGGTCGTTAAAACCAGCGCGGAAATTGAGTAACTCGCCAATCGGCATTGATTCGTAGCCGAGGCCGTATCCAAAATAAGAGCCCTCGGGCGCCGAAAAAGCATAGCTCAAGTTACCATAAATCGAACCATGTTTACTCATATCAAAGCGAAGTTGGCTGTTTAATTCCCTTCCGGATTTGCTCTCGAAAACGCCATCAAGGGCCATATCAGGATCGATAAGGTTTTCCATCGACAAACCAAAATTAAATCTGCTTTTAAGGCGGATAGTCAGGCCGACATCGCCTGTAAAAACCAGCTTCGAGTTACCATTATCGAAGATAGGATCATCAATATTATCTTCAGGACCGAAATCGAAATCGCCCTCATCATATGAATCAAAAATCATCCTTGCTCTCGCGCCAAGCGAGAGAACACCGATATTTTTTGAAAAGACAAGCCCTAAATTAGATATGGAGTATATATCAGATTGGGTTAATCCCCAGGAAAGTCCAGTTGAAAAACTCCTTAAGCTATGAAGATAACCGACATTGGCTAAATTTACAGGTTCTCCCAATCCTGCAAAAGGTGATTTGTAAGAAATTATAAAAATGTGGTTCTTGTTGATAGAAGCAAGGGCTGGATTGCCATCAGAAATAGCATCTTCGGAAATGAAGCTCGAAAAGGACCCGACTGCTTCGCCACGAGGTGTGGCAAGAATTACTCCAGAAATAAATATTAATGCGATTATATGAAGCTTTTTCATCTTTATCCTATTCTAAACAATATATATATTAAATATACACTAATAATTAATTTATTAAACCGCTTCGGTCAAGGCCAAAAGTTATAAAAAAAGAAAAATACAAGATTTATATATTTAGCGTTAGTTTTAAAACAGTTCAAATAACACTCAAATTGAGCTAGCTTTTAAAACATCAAATTTCAAGGCGCGAGAAAGACCATATTACTATGGGCGAACGAATAAATTGGAATTTTGAAAGATAAAAAGTCTAATAAACTACTCTCTCGACAACCTTTTCACTCGCTTTTGAGGGCTGCGGTTTTTAAAAGAAGAATTTTCTAGTAGCGACGAGCGCTTAAATATGTTTATCTTTTATAAGCGCGTTAAAAAGAAAAAGCCTTGCAATAGCAGAGAATCTATTTATTTTAAAAGCAAATTTTTTATAAATAAAATATTAGGAGGTGTAATGAGAAAGAGATTTGCTCTTCTTTGCGTAGTGGTTTCATTTGCGTTTTTTCTGGCTTGCCAAAGCGCTGAGTTAACATCGGCTAGGATATACGTCCAGCAAAATGATTATGAAAACGCTCTCAAACAGTTGAAGGTAGCCGAGCAAAAAGAACCTACCAACCCCGAAGTGTTCATTATGCTTGGAAAACTTTATGCCGAGATGGACAGCTTCGCGCTTATGACCAAGTCATTTGACCGAGCGCTCGAGCTGGATAGCACTGGGGTAAAAGACATCGACGCATGGCGGATAGATAAGCGCGCCAAGGTTTTCCGTAAAGGCCAAAAAGCTGGAGAAAGGAAAAAGTGGGAACAAGCAATAGAATATTCAGAGACAGCTGTTTTGATAGACCCATCTTATGTCGATGGCTGGTATAATCTCGGGTATTTTTATCAAAAAGCCGGGGCAGAGGAAAAATCCAAAGAAGCATATTTCAAGGCCTATCAATTGGAGCCGGATAATCTAATGCTTGCCAAGCAAGCGGCTGTATTTAAATATAACGAGGGTAACACCGATGAGGCCATCGATATACTCAACAAGGTGTTAGAAAACGGCGAACCAGACATCGAATCTTACACTCTCTTGGGTAATCTGTATGTCTCTAAAGGCGAAGCTGCCAAAGCCGAAAAAGTCCTCGATAAAGCTGAGGCGCTTGATCCCAACAATGCGAATTTACTTTTCGATCGCGGTGTCGCCAAATATAATCAGAAGGACTTCGATGGCGCTATAATATATTTTGGCAAGATATTGGAAATAGACACAAACAACCGCGATGCTTTATACAATTTGTCTCTGAGTCAATTTAGCGCAGGAAATTATAAAAGCGCTATTGTTTCGGCGGAGAAGCTAGTTAAAAACAATCCGCAAGATAGAGAAGGCTGGGAGCAGTTTTCCATGAGCCTTCTTCGGGGAGAACAGGTTCAAAAGGGCAAAACCGCTAATCTCGTTGTGGAATCCTTAGATGCTATGACTGAAGGTGATTTCGACACCGCTATTAAAAACCTTCAATCGGTAACAAAAAAGAATAAAGACTGGTGTGCTGCATGGGCTGTTCTTAAAGTTGCTTGTGATGAAAAAGGCGACTCCGAGGGTTCTACTGCAGCTCAGGCTGGACTCGATAGCTGTGGCAAGTAGGCCAGTATAACTCAAAATCTTTAATTTTACGGGGAACCTCAAGGTTCCCCGTTTTTTCCAAAATGAAAGCAAAGTACGCCGACATAGCCGTTCCCTCAGGACCAGATATGGTTTTCACCTACGAAATACCAGAATGGGCTGAAGACAAAATTTTGCCCGGAATGCGTGTAATAGTACCTTTTAGAAGAACACACACTGTCGGTATTGTCGTGCGTTTACTTGGAGACACAAAGCTCAAGCGAACGAAGATGATTTCGGAACTTCCAGACGACAAACCGCTTTTCACCTCAAACATGATGAATCTTCTCTATTGGCTTTCGAATTACTATGCCTGCCCGCTTGGGGATACTTATCGCGCGGCCTTACCCGGTGGCATAGGAATCGATGTTGAACGAATTATCGCGTTGGACCTCTCGAAAAAATTAGAAGGCAAATTGCCTAAAAAAGCCCAAGCAATTTTAGAATTGCTTAATCAAAGCGGAGAATTAAAGGAAGATACTCTACGAAACCTGGTCGGTAAAAACGGTTTCTTCCCGGCAATGGATGAATTACGAGCCAAGGGAGTTATTCGGATACAACTCCGCTCCAGAAGAACAAAAAAGATACGCACTGTCCTAACGGCGAAAAGCGCATTAAACCCAGATGAAATAAGCGAGGTTTTAGCTAAAATTAGATCGAATGCATCCAATCAGCGTGGTTTACTCGAGTTGCTTGCCGAAAACCCAAAAAAAGAACACATTCGCCGAGATTTATCTTCTCGGTTCGGAGCTGCAACAATAAAAAAAGCGGTAGATAATAACTGGCTTACCGAAGCATCGGAAGAGGTTTATCGACGACCGGGCATTAACCAAAGACTTGTATCTCATATCATCCCTCCAATTCTCACCGAGGCTCAATCGGATGCAGTCAAAACGATTATGGATTCCATCGTAAAAAGAGAATACAAGACTTTTTTACTTTGGGGCGTCACAGGAAGTGGAAAAACCGAGGTATATATGCGCGCGGCTCTCACCGCACGCGAGGCGAACATGGGAGTCCTGCTATTGGTCCCGGAAATTGCTCTAACGCCACAACTTTGGGGGTGTTTTGAAGCACGTTTCCCGAATGAGGTAGCCGTCTTGCATTCCGCGCTTAAACCGGGTGAACGATTCGATGCGTGGCGAAGGCTTGCCGATGGTGATCTCAAAATTGCCATAGGACCACGAAGCGCAGTTTTTGCGCCGGTTCAGAACCTCGGTCTAATAGTCATCGACGAGGAGCACGAGTCATCATATAAGCAGGAGGAACCTCCCCCTTATTACAACGCCCGTGATGCAGCAATTGTCCGTGCATCGATAGAAAAATGCCCGGTCATTCTCGGCTCGGCAACCCCATCGGCGGAAAGTTATTACAACTCATTAACCGGTAAATATCATCTTCTCGAGATGCCAGAGAGGATACCGGGCGCAGAGCTTCCGGGAGTTCGAATTGTCGATATGACACAGGAGCGAGAGGAATTTAATAATTACGCTTCTCTCTCTCGTGAACTCGAAGCAAAACTGATCGAAACAATCGACCGGGGCTTTCGCGCAATGTTGTTGATTAACCGACGCGGATTCTCTTCGTTTCTTCAATGTCCGGATTGCGGTTATATCCCTACGTGTGAGGCATGTGGTATAGGTTTAACATACCACAAGACAGACAATACGCTCCGCTGTCACTACTGCGCTGCCGAATCAGAGGCTCCTGCGGTCTGTCCTGAATGCGGTTCGAGCGTTATCAAATTTCGAGGTCACGGAACCGAGCGAATTGAGGAGGAACTTGCGGAAATCATCCCACCAGAAAAGATATTCCGTCTCGATGCTGATTCTGCCAAGATTGAAGGTGCCGCTAAAATACTCAATGATTTCCAAAACATTCCCGGCTCGGTGCTAATAGGAACACAGATGATAGCCAAAGGCCATGACTTTCCCGATGTAGCTTTAGTAGGCGTTATCAATGCTGACATTGGGCTTACAATGCCCGATTTCCGTAGCACCGAGAAGATATTTCAGCTAATAAACCAAGTCGCGGGACGCGCCGGCCGTAGCGAAATTCGTGGCGAGGTAATAATTCAGACCCACCGGCCAGATTCGCCTGCTATAGATTTTGCTGTTAACAGCGATGTTAAATCATTTTTCGAGACCGAGCTTAAATCACGCAAGGAGCTTAAGTATCCGCCTTTTGGGAGGATTGTGCGCGTTATCGTTTCGGGAAAAGACCCTTCGGATGTTCGCTTGGCGATTTTCCGCCTTAAACGCGAGCTTCGAAGAATAGATTCAGCCGGAAACAAATATGGGATACTCGGTCCGGCTACATGCCCGCTCTCCAAACTCCGTGAGCAATACCGCTGGCATCTTCTATTAAAAACAGAAAAACCACAATCCACGGTGGAAATAGTAAAACGGATAACGAGCAAGCTATCTACTCGCGTCCAATATAAAATCGTCGTCGATCCAAACAATTTAATGTAAATTATGTCACTAATAAATCTGGATAAAGCAACTATTGATTATGGATCCGGGCCTGTGCTCGAAGAAATAACTTTCAATCTCGAACATGGCGACAAGATAGGTCTTGTCGGTCCAAATGGCGAGGGTAAAACAACCTTGCTTTCCATTATTACTGGAGCTCTTAAGCCACATTCCGGCGATGTCCATAAGCAGCGCGGACTCAAGATAGGTTTTCTTACACAAGAACACAGACTTGTCGGTAACTTAAGCCTTTTCGAGGCGGTATTTCGCTCGCACCCAGAGATAGGTGCTCTGGAAGAGAGGCTCGCTGAAATCTCGCATGATGGCCTTGATGATAGCAACATGGATGAATACCAGAGCCTCGAAAATAGATTAATTCAGCTTGATGGGTACAATTTTAAAAGTCGCATCGAGGCGATCTTAAACGGTCTCGGTTTTGCCTCTAATCGACTCCAAACACCCATAGAAAACCTCTCTGGAGGAGAGCGTAATCGTGCAGCAATTGCTTGCCTTCTACTCGAAAATCCCGATATCTTGCTTTTAGACGAGCCAACAAATCACATCGATTATGATGGCCTTCAATGGCTCGCGGAGTATCTAGAAAATTCCCAGAAGACTTTCGTTGTGGTATCTCACGACAGATACTTCCTCGACCGAGTGGCCAAGGAAATAATCGAAATCCGCTCTGGAGAGCTTACTAAATTCGCTGGGAATTATAGTTTTTATGAAAAGGAAAGGGGACGCCTCGACAAAGACCTTCTTATCAAATATGAGGCTCAGAGGGCGGAGATACTGCGTGTGCAGGACTTCATTCGCAAGAACATGGCAGGCCAAAAAACCAAACAGGCGCAATCTCGTAGAACAATGCTCTCGAAACTCGAGCGTATAACACCACCATTAAAAGCAGGTGACATTAGAATACGCTTCGCAAAGGCTATTCGAGGCGGAGACGACGTCCTTCACCTTGATAAACTCGGCATGGCCTTTGGGGAAAGGCATCTTTACGAAAATTTCAACCTGTTCGTCCGAAGGGGCGAAAGAATCGGCATAGTTGGCCCAAACGGATGTGGAAAGACAACCCTTATTTCGACCATCGCAGGAAAAACAACACCTACCTCGGGAAAAGTGCGACTGGGTGCGGGAATTAAGATGAGTTACTACTCGCAAGATTTCAAGGAAATAGACGAATCGAATTCCGCGTATGAGGAAATACACTCCTTCGACACTATGATGACAGAGGAGACCATACGAAGCTCTCTCGCCTTGTTCTCACTATACAACGACAACATTTTCAGGCCGCTACGCACCTTCTCCGGCGGTGAAATAGCCCGTGTTGCGATTCTCAAGATGCTACTCGGAGAGTCAAACCTTCTGCTCCTGGATGAACCAACTAATCACCTAGATATAAAATCGCGTATCACGCTCGAAAAGGCGCTTACTAAATTCGAGGGCACTGTCATAGTCGTTAGCCACGATAGATATTTCCTTCAAACAATAGCACAGAAGATAATTGCTTTCGAGCCTCACGGGATAAAAACCTTCGACGGAGGTTTTGAGTATTACCTCGAACGGCGAGAAATCAAGCGAAAAAACTCGACACACACAAAACTACCTGCGATATGCCCCTCTTCGGCTCACGAAAAACCAGCCACTAAAACCTCGGCGAAAAGCCTTTTTAAAATGCAAAAGGAACACGATGAGGTCGAAAGTGAAATCTCGCGAATCGAGAATGAGATGACAAGAGTCAGCGAATTGCTTTCTGAGGACCATGTAACCAGTGAATGGACACGTATGTCCGCGCTTCTGAATGAATACGAAAATCTAAGCATGCGACTTGAAAAACTGCTTCATCGATGGGAACAGCTTGAAGAAAGCCTGCAAATCTGAAGTCGGCGCCCATCTGCTCACGTCATATTCTGAATTTTTACTCTATATCTCACTTTGCACAACACAAAAAAACGCCCTGCAAAATCGAGCACCCGCAGAGATCTGAATAAATTTATTAAATTAAGTGAACGGAATACAGCAGCCGCTAGCGCGGGGCGAACGATAGCGCACAATTCGCCAAACGCTAATTGCGTGACAGCAAGCTTAGCTTAATCTTTCAGTCGTAATAATCTTAACTCTGATAATACTACAATGAGATATTCAAAATACAGTAATATTAAATCAGTAAAATCTCGTAATTTTCTTGTGCGGGTTTGATATTTTAGCTTTTTTCTTTGGTCTTCGAGATTCAGGAAGCATCTTTTCGAGTTCATGAATTTCATCGCGAAAAAAGGCTGCTTGTTCGAATTCGAGGTTTTTTGCCGCAGCATTCATCATGCGCTCGAGTTCGTCTATCTTTGCCTCGATAGGCAAAGATTCGAGATAATCGGGCGTTTCAGGTTCTGGAACTTCCTCTTTTGCGCGACGCGAATCGGCTATGCCAGTAGCAGCCATAACATCCTCGACGGATTTCAATATAGATTTAGGAATAATCCCTTTTTCCTTATTATAGGCCATCTGCGCCTGCCTTCTACGGTCTGTTTCCTCCATCGCTCGCGCCATGCTGTTGGTAATCCTATCCCCATATAGTATTACCTTACCAGCTATATTGCGTGCAGCTCGTCCGGCAGTTTGAACAATCGAGGTTTCGCTACGGAGAAAGCCCTCCTTATCAGCATCCATAATTGCCACAAGGGTTACCTCAGGAAGATCGAGACCCTCCCGAAGAAGGTTTACACCTATTAAAACATCGAAATTGCCAAGTCGCAGGTCGCGCAGTATCTCAACGCGCTCAATAGCGTCAATTTCGCTATGCATATAGCGAACACGTAGATCGAAATCAGAGAGGTAATCTGAAAGGTCCTCGGCCATTTTTTTTGTAAGTGTAGTAACGAGCGCGCGTTCGCCTTTAGCTGTTATCGATTTGAGTTCGGCAAGAAGATTTTCTATCTGGCCTTTTGTAGTGCGGACTTCGATTTCCGGATCAATAAGACCGGTGGGACGAACTAGTAACTCGACTGGTTTACCAGATTTCTCAATTTCCCACTTTGTGGGTGTTGCACTAACAAAAAGTATTTGTGGCGCAAGCTCTAGAAACTCCTCGAAACGAAGTGGGCGATTATCCATTGCTGAAGGCAACCGGAAACCATACTCGACAAGTGTTTCCTTGCGACTGCGGTCTCCTTTGAACATTGCGCGTATTTGCGGAAGTGTTACATGCGATTCATCGATAACAACAAGAAAATCCTTAGGAAAATAATCGAGTAAACACCAAGGACGGCTTCCGGGCAATCTTCCCGAAAGATGCCGGCTATAATTCTCTATACCGCTGACATAACCCAGTTCTAACATCATCTCGATATCGAAATAGGTTCTTTGTTCAAGACGCTGTGCCTCTATAAGTTTCCCCTGAGAGCGAAACTCATCCAATCTTTCAGCAAGCTCTATTTTTATAGCTTTAACCGCCTTCTTCATCTTTTCGCTCGTCGTAACAAAATGCTTCGCGGGGTATATGCTTACCTTTTCGAGCTCGGTTTTTATCTCGCCGGTTAGGGGATTTGCTGTGACGATACGTTCGAATTCATCACCGAAAAACTCTATACGGATTAGGTCCCTTTCATAAGCGGGTAGTATTTCGAGAACATCTCCTCTAATGCGGAAGGTTCCTCGGTCGAGCTCGAATTCATTGCGAACATAATGGATATCCACAAGTTTTCTTGCAAACGCCTGAAGTGATATCTTTTTACCAACCTCGGCCTGCACCATCAGAAAGGCATAATCCTCGGGATTGCCCAGGCCGTAAATACAACTTACAGAAGAGACGATAAGTGTATCTTGTCTGTCCATGAGGTGAGTGGTTGCGCGCAAGCGGAGACGATCGATGTCCTCATTGATGTCTGCGTCCTTCTCGATGTATGTATCCGATTTAGGAAGATAGGCCTCGGGTTGATAATAATCATAATAGCTTATAAAATATTCTACAGCATTCCCGGGGAAAAACTGTGAGAATTCTCCAAAAAGTTGAGCCGCGAGGGTTTTATTATGGGAAATTATAAGCGTCGGTTTCTGTATTCGCTGGACTAAATTGGCCACAGTGAAAGTCTTACCAGAACCTGTAACGCCGAGAAGAGTTGAATACTTATCGCCTCGATTAATCCTCTCGACAAGCTTATCGATTGCCTCTGGCTGGTCTCCCGATGGGTTATATGGAGCTTGTAATCCGAATTTTTTCATTGTAATGTGCACCAAGTCTTACTGTGTAGATAAGTTATTGAAAATCTGTTCAAAATAGCTATTATCAAACAAAATGCGAGTAATAAATTTAACATATGCCCTACTCATTATATCTTTTGCTGCACTTGCCGAATATCCAGCCGGTTATTTTTATGCAATTTATGAAAGTGATACCTTCTGCGTTAAACCGGTTATCACCGATTCGATAATCGAGTCCGAATGGTTCGATTACGCTTCAGCTTCCTTACATACCGGTTTAGAGGTGCCTTTCGAGAGTCATACTTTCTTCTTTTACAATCCGTTAACAGGAAACATTGGGTATGTCATCCAGCACAATATCGATGTCATCGGCACTGCAGATGCCACATGCAATTTCTATCTCGATAGCCTTCCTGATAGTTGCACAATTGCTATCAGCGACGATCCGGGCGAATTTCGTATGACACGCTACCCTCAAGGACAATGGCACTGGTGGTATAACACCGATGGTGGGGCATTCTATATCCCACGCAGCGAATGGCAATTCAGTCACAGGGCGATATTTGGAAGCACCGACCCGATAAAAATACTCTATTTTGTCTCTGGTCATATCGGAGAGGACAGAATATTCCTCGACTCTGTTTCTGTGGGCATAGAATATGACCTCAGAGTCGGACACGGTTTTCTGCAACTTATCCCCATCCCGGATGATTCGATATTCATTGACTGTGTGGAGCCATTTACTGAAAAAAATATCGAAATCCGAATGAGAAATTCCACCGAAACAATAGATACTCTTTTCGTCTATGGCGCTGCCCATACGGATCGACTGTTTCGCACTAATTCCGTTCCTGTCGGAGCTATACCACCTGGAGGAGCCGGCTCGATTAGAATTACCTTCACAGGAGCTTCTCCCGGGTTGTATATCGATACACTCTGGTCGGACACCAACGAACCTTGCGGCACTAATCCGATATTCATTTATGTTAGGGTTTTGCCTCCCGCTATCGGTCATATACATGTTCAAGATGCCGAAGGTATCGACATGCTAAGAGTTATAGACTCATCTTACGCTATTAGCTCTGGCAATGGAGTGCTTATGATTTCACTCCCAGATAATATTGGTGCGGCCGATCTAGTCGATACAACCGAAACGGGGGCTTCGAAGGTTAGAATTCAAACAACATATGGAATTAAGGCTTGGCGCAAGGAAACATGTAGCTATTAATTTTTGTTCAAGAAGAACAAAATAAAAATGGAAATAATTGTATTCGCGATTATTATAGTTAGATTGAGAAATTACAAATGGAGGAAATTGAACTCTTTGTGAGCGCTTTGTGAATTTTTATTAGGAGTTAAAATGTTTCGCAATTATGCGCTATTAATGCTTGTGATTTCAACAATCTTTCTTTCTCCCATTCTCACGAACGCCCGCGAATGGACTATTATGGTCTATATCGGCGCTGACAATAATCTTACCGGTTATGTCAATGAAGATATAGATGAAATGGAATCGGCCGGATCTACCGAAGATGTGGCTATTGTTTGCCAAATCGATGGGCTTACAGGTTCCTATTATAACGGCTACGACGATAATCTTGGGGATAACTGGTCAACAGTTCGCCGTTACTATATTCAGTCGGGAAGCACTTCAGATGAGCGAATTAATGGTGGGTTTATCTCCGACCTTGGCGAGTTGAATTCCGAGGACCCGGACGTCCTTCGCGATTTCGTGTATTGGTCTATAGATACCTATCCCGCTAATCGCTATATGCTAATCATCTGGAACCATGGTGGCGGTTGGGCCAGACCGGCACCGGGAACACCTCCCTACAAAGCCATAGTTTGGGATGACACCAATGGCGATGGAAATGGAATCGAATTCTCTAATGGCGAATACAGCGGAATGCTCAGCGAAATAAGAGACTATCTGGGAAAAAGCATCAATATCGTGTGTTTCGATGCCTGTGTCGTGGGCCTTATCGAAGCCGAATATGAAACAATGGGCTACGCGGATTATCTTGTTCACTCGGAGGCAAATGTCCCCGGTGATGGCTATGATTATCAATTTTTACAGGCCCTTACCGCAAATCCTTTTATTTCCGAAGAAAACCTCATCAATGAGATCGTTGACGAGTATTATAGCTATTATAGCTCCAGTATAACCCTCTCCGGTCTTAGGTTAGACCACGGCCATGTAGATTTTCAAATAGCTTTGAATGATTTTGCTCGCGAACTTATTTTGGCAGGTGGGAAATCGAATTCGAGTATTATCAGTTCTATATCTTATGCTCGAGATTTCGGCAGTAATCTTGTCGATATTTATGATTTTGCCGATGAAATAGATGGGAACAACATCGGTGGATCGGGCAGCTCTTTGGATTTAGCATCGCAGGCTTTTAAAAGCGCTCTTGGTTATCCGCCTATGCTAGATGGTAAACCTTTAATTGCTTCGGTTCAAAGGAGCTACACGGGTGCTCATGGAGTTATGGCCTATACTCCCACCAGTTCGGCTTCTAGCACATGGAACAATCTCGATTTTGCCGAATGTAGCCTCTGGAAAGAATTCATCGGTGGATCATCCTCATTACCGACAACAAAACTAGCATATTGGGGCAATAATTTCGGCAAATACATTGAAACAGGCAGCACAGTCGATCTTTATATAGACTGCAGAAACCTCGGAAGCGGCACGGCATCCTCTGTTACAGCAACGCTTTCCAGCTATGACTCGCGCGCGATCATAGGAGGTGGTTCGGTATCATTCGGAAACATAACCGGTGGCGCTATCGCTACCTCGACAACGCCATTTTCGGTTACTGTTTCAGCTTCGGTTCCTGAGAGTTCTTTTGTTCCGTTCGAGATAAGCTTTAGCACCGGCAAAACGCATAAATTTATACTAACCGCCCTCGGAGAAGTTAATTCCCCACCGAATCAAACTACACTGGTTTCGCCTTTTAATAATGCTCGTTTAACTGATGGCGCTGTTATTCTATCATGGATAGTTCCCTCCGACCCGGATAGCGACCCGCTTCACTTCGACATTCAATGGGACGACAATCCCAATTTCGGCTCCCCTACTACAATATCTAGCAATTCTAGTTCGGTGGGCTTCGGGCCTTCGGTCCCGAGAGTCTCCGGCAACTGCACTTATGTTGTCGGAAGTCAAGGAGAAGGCGAGTTTGGGGAAGGTAACACATATTGGTGGAGAGTGCGTTCGAAGGACGAATTCAACAATGGTGCCTGGTCGGAATCACGCTCGATTACAATAAACAGCACATTACCACTCTTTGATTGGCATCAAACCACGACAGCGCAATTCGACGCGGATTTTTCATTCGGTGCAACCCTAGAAAGCGATCAAGTGACCATAGAAGAGAGTTCGACAGCATTTTTTGATAATATGGAATACGCTTCTGAAACTGCTGCCTGGTCTATTTGGAATACCTACGACGGCGGAACAAATGTCGATATTAACTTGGAAGACCGCAGGCAAGTTTCGGGGACATATAGCCTGCGCATCAGAGATCGTACGACTTATACATACGGCGGCGCATGGCGTAATTTCGATAGCATTACAAATGGCGTTGCTAGGGTTTGGGCGAAAATTTATAACCCTGCACTCGGCGATAATTCGGAATTTCTTGGTTTATATAATGCGTCGGATTATAATTCCTCTTCTTCTTCATCGGGACTTGTCGTCTATGCCAAAGGCGATACTCTTAAATTCTGGGATGGCAGCTCCAATATAGTCCACACTTCGATGGATTCTATGTGGCACTACTATGAAATAGTTTTCGACCTCGATGCTGGAACAAGTCAGCTTTTCATAGACAGCTCTTTGGCGGGCACATATGGCGATAACAGTCAATCTCAATTTACTTTATTGGGAGTTGGGACCAAATTAATTGGAAATACTGCTCAAGGAACTGCCTATTGGGACGATTTCGAATTAAGCACATCGGGAACAACCGATAGTGGGGTTGTCATCGGCCAGCCTGTATCTTTCGACTGGCGCCCTTCGGGCGCAAGCAGTTGGGGCTGGGCAAGATGGACACAAAACGAGGGTGATTCTATAAAAATAACAGTTCAATATCGTGACGGTGGAGCATGGACGGACTATATTTCCGGTATCGCACCCACAGCAACCGCTGGATTCGATATCAGAGATATCGGTTCTGCTGATTCGGTTAGATTATTAGCGGTGTTATATTTCAACGAAGAAGAGGCGGCTCCCATTCTTTATGATTGGACCGTGGATTGGAATGAAACTTCTGTTGGTTTAGAAACCGATTTCGTCAAACCGAATCGCCTTTCACTTAGTCAGAATTTCCCGAACCCCTTCAATGCCGCAACAACTTTTTCCTACTTCATTCCTGATGAAGGAATTCTGGAAATGGCAATTTATAATGTAGTTGGCGAGAGGGTTTACGAGGAGTCATTTTATCGCAAAGCGGGGCTTTACACATTCCGTTTCGATGCTAGCGAGCTTCCGAGTGGCACCTATTTTTGTAAACTTGCCGCCAAAGATGAGATTGCGGAACGAAAGATCGTTTTAATAAAATAAACCTGCGCCCGATTAACAGTTATATGAGAAAAATAGATAAAGGAATCGCCTATAGGCGTGTGATTTCCCAGTTGGATGAGTTGTTACCGGCCTGTCCCGATACTATCTCTGCTATGGCCACAATCGCAAGCATTTTACATAACGCCTTCGATTATTTTTTCTGGACTGGATTTTACAGAATAACTAATAATGAAGGTCTTGTAATTGGTCCATATCAAGGAACAACTGCATGTTTATCTTTTCCTGTTGGAAGAGGGATTTGTGGAAAATGTGCTGAAACGCGAAAATCGATTATTATCGAAGATGTATGTAAATATACTGATCACATTATTTGTGATTCAAGGACCAAAAGCGAGATAGTAATTCCAGTCTTTGACTGTAATAGTGTGCTAAATGCAGTTTTGGATATTGATTCTGACAGCTTATTTGCATTCGATGAGACTGACAGGCATTATCTGGAAGCAATTTCTGCTTTTTTTGTTCGTTTTTAGAATTTATATCGAAGCAGAGCGCCAACGCCATTCAATTTCTTAAGAATTTCGTTCCCAGGAGGAACGAATTCTACCTTAGAAGATGTAGTATTTGCAATACTGACAAGTTCCTCTTTTATCTCGCTAGGAATAGATGTATCTATCACAACCGTATCGACTTGTCCTAAATGCAGGGCCACTAGAGTTTTCTCGGGGCCAGAGACAGCAAGGCCACCTCGCCTTAATTCAGCTAAAAGCACTTCAAGCGTATCATGCTCTTCGTTACGCTCCATTTTATCGAGTAACGGTTTTGCTTTTTTAAGGAATTCTTCGTCAGAGGCATCGAGATCCCATTTAATCGTTTCGATTTCGAGCTCTTTCCATTTATGGGGAAATTCGTTTATTATCATCTGTAGGAGTGGTTTTCTTCCCGCGATTATAAACCGGCCTATCCTCTCAGATCTAAAAGTGCTCTCAGTCATCGCAACTATTTCTTTCACAAATTCTTCGATCTCATTATCTCTGCGCCTTTGATAACGCATTTGCGACCAACCACCTACTTTGGAAAGATGGTGAATCTTCGTTTTAATGGAATCCTCTTGTTTTATTCTATAACCGCTTATCGTTAAAATTCGTGCACCAGAATTATCGGCCATGATAATTCCAACCGTTTCGTATTCATCCATTTGAAGCGCTAAAGGTGCGATAATAGCTTCATCATTTATTGCAAACAGGTCTTCTGTTGGACAGTATAGCTTGAATCCTTTGGAATAATCAGAGCCGATATCTACGAAATAAGCAAGGCCATAACCCCCGAATTTTTTATCCTTTTCCTTGTTAAAATAATCCTGTAAAAGGGAAACCGATAGGTCATAATAATCAGTCTCCTCGCCCACGAGCAAAGGACGCATGCGTTCAATGGATTTTTTTAGTTTGTCATATGCATTATCCCAACCACTCCGTAAATCAATATAGGCGGATAGAATTGTTCGTTCATTCTCACTCAACAAGGCAAGTTCGCGGAGGTTTTTCTCAGTCACTTTCATATTGTTACTTTCTTAGATTAATAATTGATTCGGCGATTTGTAGGTCTTCGGGGTATGTTATTTTAATATTCGTTCTTTTTCCTTCGACGAGAAATATTTTCTCGTTCAATTGCTCTATCAAAGAGCAATCGTCGGTGCAACCTTCCGTGTTTTGGTGTAAAGCATGCTTAAGAAGTTTTTTATGGAATACCTGAGGTGTTTGCATTGCCCATATATTATCCCGTGGAACGGTATTGAGTATAAAACCATCCTCGATAGATTTCAGGGTATCTGAAACAGGAAGTCCGAGCGTGGCAGCACCATATTTTTCTGCAGCAAGAAAGACAGCCTCCGCCGATTCTGGATGCAAAAGTGGCCGTGCAACATCGTGCACACCAACAACCTCTATTTTATCTCCAAGAGCGAAAAACGCAGCTCTCATCGATTGGACTCTAGTTTTGCCTCCCACTACAATAATGATTTGCAGCCCAAAATCCGAGAGTATCCTTCGGGAGTGAGTTATATAACCCTCTGGAACGGCTACAGCCATTTCATCGATATGCATGTTCTCGAAAACACCCGCACAATGGGCAAGCAAAGACTTACCATCCAGTTCTATGAAAGCCTTGGGAACATTTCCTTTGAAACGGGTTCCAATACCACCGGCAACGATAATTATCCCTCTTTTCATGACTTCATAATATAAACATTGACCCATAAACGCAAGGTTGAATTAGCAAAATTTGCCTTAAACCAAAAAAGCAATGTGTAAGACCTTGATTTTATTCTCATGGGTTTTATATTTGGCAGAATGAAAACTCGATTTATAAACTCA
Organism: bacterium; assembly: GCA_023145965.1. NCBI lineage: Bacteria > bacterium. The sequence goes on from JAGLDC010000051.1 coordinate 27,927, forward strand.
TGTTCACTAGCGTTTATCCTGGCTTTGCTATTCGCCTGCGCGGGTTCTACTCCAATAGGCAAGGATGAGCCTATTGCGAAGATTCAATTGAGGACTCTCGATGTGCCTTCATTTCGTTGGGATGCTTATAGCTTCATCAATCTCGACATTTCACATTTTCCGGACAGCGTGGCTTTTTTTCTACCCATTGGACCTGAACCCTGTAGTATAAGCGATGCAATTTTAATAGAGGATGTTTTTGGTTGGGAGGAAGACTGCAATTTTTCTTATCATGAGTTCGGTGTGCCCTATGGTTCGAATATAGTAGTAGTCGAGGATATTTCGGCGAGTATGGGTGACTATCTGCCCTTTACCGATAAACTAATATGGGGATTCGCCTCGACACTTATAGAATCCGGCGGAGAGATATCGTTTGTTAGATTTGGTGAATCAGCTGAAATAACAACTAGGTGGTTATTGCCGGATTCATTTCTCAACCTCTCCCCTGAAGAGCTTCCCTACCCAAATAAACGAGGTAGTGACCTCGCCGGCGCACTTGAACTGGCGCTCAATCTTGTCTCTGAAAGACAAAACTCAAAATGTGCTATCGTTCTCTTTTCCGATGGCGATTTTCCAGTGGAAGAAATACCTGTAACACTAATCGAACGAACAAAACGATATGGCGTTTCGATAAACATTCTCATGCATGGGAAAAATCCACCTGGGGCGCTTTCGCAAATCGCTAAAGAGACTGATGGTATCTATTTTGTCCAACCTGAAGTTGGGTTCTCATCTCAACTAGTCTCAGCCATTATCGCTCAATGCTTTTTTATAGTTTATTATCCGAAATATCGTGCTGAAGACGGAGCTTTACATAGAGTAAATATTTCTTTCGGTGATGATAGCCGTTATAGAGGAGAATTCCGAGCGCCGGGACAGATCCCCGATGTCGAGTTCGACAAAATCGTCGAAACGCCGGAATTTATCATTCCGGACGAATTACTCCGAACGACAATTATCCCATTCGATACAGCTGGTAACCACAATCTTCTTACTAACAGCCGAGAGATTTTGGATAATTATCTCACCCAAATTGGATCCTTACCCGATTCCCTATATTTTGCACTCAAAATATCAGGTTACGCCTGTAACATGGGGCCTACAGGTATTAATATCAGGCTCTCTAAACAACGTGCGGAAGTAGTCTATGACTATCTACTAGCAAGAATTACCGAAAATTTTAAGCTACAAATAGCCTGGCATGGCGAGTTATATCCTCTCAATGAAAACCGCGACGAAATAGAGCGTAGAGCCAACCGTAGAGTGGAACTAAATATTGATAGAAAGTAATATAGTTAGTGCTTTGGGACACTTTCTCGAACTATTCCGAAAGGATTGAGAAAAACTTTTCTCTTGCATTAGATTGCGCTATTTCCTCATCCCTAAACGCTGTCACGATTTTTGCTATTCCG
>JAGLDC010000052.1 GCA_023145965.1 bacterium
CCCCCGCGCCAGCGTTATCTTCCCCTATTCCGATTAATTTATTCCAAATTCAAGGCTAATTATTAATAAACGCAATTCCGTTTATAAAAAAGGGCAACCCGTTTAGGCTTGCCCCTTGCGAAAAATATTGTCTCGTTAATTATTGAACTTCGGGTTCATTCTCTTTGAAAAGTTGGCTTATGCCGCCGATACTCCCGAGTATTCCGCTTGTTTCGAGCGGAAGGAAAATCTTACTTGCTTTACCGTCGGCGATTTTTTCAAGGGCTTCGAGGTATTTAATTGCGATTAGGTCTTTCGTGGGGTTGCCATCGTGGATTGCCTTATAAACGGAGCTAATAGCTTCGGCCTCACCAGCGGCGATAGCAATCTTCTTGTATTTATTCGCGTCGGCTACCTTTTTAATAGCCTCGGCATCCCCCTCTGCCTTAAGAACAGTTGAACGCTTATGGCCTTCGGCTTCGAGGATCATCGCTCGCCTATCGCGTTCGGCTTTCATTTGGCGATGCATAGCCTGGGTGACGTCGTCCGGTGGTTCGATTCGTTGCAGCTCGACGCGTGTTACTTTAACACCCCATTTATCGGTAGCATCGTCGAGGATTTGACGGAGCTTGGTGTTGATCACTTCACGTGAAGTGAGAGATTCGTCGAGAGCAAGGTCTCCTATAAGATTCCTTAGATTTGTTTGCGCAAGTTTTGTTGTAGCAACATAGAAATTCGCAACATTATATGTCACTTTAATCGGATCGGTGACCTCGTGATAAACCACGGCATCAACTTCCACAACAACATTATCTTTTGTAATAACCGCCTGCGGTGGAACATCAACGACCTGCTCTCGGGTATCTACTTTGATTAACCTCTCCAGAAAAGGAAATATTATCGTTAGTCCGCTGTCCGCTGTGCGTTGGTATTTACCTAATCTTTCGATAAGACCTTTTTCCCACGGCCTAATTATCTTCATTGCCTTCCCTGCGGCAATGAATACAAAAAACGCAATAATTATGTAAACTGCTAACATTGTTCGCCCTCCTTGATGGCTTTTACGATTAAATGAGTTCCAACTATTTTATTTACTTCGACACGTTCGCCTTTTTCGATAATCTCGTTATCTTCATTTTTTGCGCGCCATTCCTCGCCTCCAAACCTAACCATGCCGGTGTTCTTAATGTTATCTATCTCTTCAAACACCATGCCAATTTTCCCGATTAGCCTATCGGAACCTACACCCGATGGACCTTTACGCGTAAATCTATCGGCAAACCTTCGCGAAAAAAGAACCAAAACGCTCGACACAATTATAAATGCTCCAAGCTGCCAACCGGAGCCCATACCGAGACCAGCAAGTATAGCAGCTATTCCAGCTCCTACACCGAACCACAGAAGGAAAAACCCAGCGGTGAACATCTCAGCAATAGCAAAAACTGCGGCTATAATTGTCCAAATAATCCAAATGTTGTCTAACATCATGTCCCCTTTTGAAATTCTGTCTTCAAAATGCTATACACAATTTAAGCTAATTTATTCAAGATGGGGAAGTTTTTTT
>JAGLDC010000053.1 GCA_023145965.1 bacterium
CAATGCAAAATCCTTTCATATATATGCGCCCCAGATGAAATTAAATACGGCAAGTGCCCACGAAGGCGCTGGCGCGGGTTGTGAAGGGCAATTCGGCGGGGATTTTTGTGCGAGAAAATAGTGCTGTTCAAAACAATTTATAGGAATAACAAAAATCGTGACAGCGCCGGGTCCGCGCTAATAAGTAATCTAAACAACCAATCAATAGTAGAAAAAAATTAAAATAACCCTTGAAATTAGGGAACCCTATCTTTAGTCTATATGAGCATATGCTCATTATAATTTCTTTTCAAAGGAGAAAGAATGAAGATTGCAATCGCAACTGACGACAAAATCAAGATCGCCGATAGATTCGGCAGAGGCGCTGGATTCATGATTATCGATACCGAAAATGGAACCCGGGATTATATCGATAATTCGGCTAACGCAGATATGGGACACGGCGCCGGAATCCAAACATCTAAACTAGTTGCGGAAACAGGCGTAGAAGCCATAATCGGACCGCATTTTGGCCCCTCTGCATTTGTTACACTACAGCAAATCGGGATAAGAATTTTTTATGGATCAGGCGAAATAGAACAAGCTATCACCGATTTAGAAGCCGGTAAGCTCGAAGAAGTTGCCCAGGCAAATGTTCCCAATCATCACGGAAACTGCAACTACAAATGACAAAACTCGACTGCATACCGTGCCTTCTGACCCATGCACTGAAGACAATTCGAAAATCGGGACTCACTGAGGAGCTCGAAAACAAGCTTTTTACAAGGGCATTTGAGGAATCCAAGATTCTTTTAGATGGTGCGCCTGCACCGGTTGCCGCTGAGGCAATCTATCGTAGCTTAGCCGAAATCACGGGAGTAAGCGATCCCTTCCGTGATTTTAAAGTTGAATCGACTGAAACTGCATTAAAGGCTTTACCAAGGCTTCGTGAGGCCGTCTCTAATTCCGAATGGCCTTTCAGAAAAGCGGTTGAACTTTCTATTGCCGGAAACGCAATCGACCTTGTAAAAATGGACGAAAAGGAATTAAACTCAATAGTGAATTGGCTGGGTGAAAACGAGTTCGATTTTCCTGAAACAAAGACTATTAGCAGACTCGAAAAGGATATCCATTCAGCTAAAAGTGTATTTTTTATTGGGGATAATGCAGGGGAAACAGTTTTTGATCGACTAATACTCGAGCAAATCCAAAACACTACGATATACTACGGTGTCCGCGGAGGACCTGTACTTAATGACGCTACGGCATTGGAGGCCGAGGAATCCGGGATTTGCGACTACGCCGAGTTAGTCTCTTCAGAATCCTCTATTCCGGGAACTATGCTAGATTCCGTCGGGGAGAGATTCATTGAGCTTTTTAATACAGCCGATATAGTCATCGCTAAGGGGCAAGGAAATCTCGAAACTCTAGATCAAGCCCCTAGAGCGATTTATCATTTATTTAAAGCAAAATGTAAACCTATAGCTCAGCTTGTTGGCCGAGAAGTCGGGGATTTTGTCATCTGGAGGAATTCCCCTATTTCGGCAACCTGATTGGAGGTGTAAAATGCAAAATGCAAAAGGTGGAGGTCGCGGAATGGGCGGCGGCAGAGGTCGCGGTGGAGGCAATCGCCCCGGTTCAGGTCCGGGGGGAAACTGCGTTTGCCCTAATTGCGGCCACAAGATTACGCATCAGGTAGGAACGCCATGTTTTAGTACTTCCTGCCCAAAATGCGGAACAAGAATGGTAAAAGAATAACGAAGGAGGTTAACATGCCCGGATTTAATGGATCAGGCCCGAGAGGCGAAGGCCCGATGACAGGCGGAGGTTTCGGCCTTTGCACAGGTTATGCTCGAACTGGATACGACAGAGGTGGAGGTGGATTCGGTTACGGAAGAGGTTTTGGCCGTGGCTTTGGAAGAGGTTTTGGAAGAGGAATGGCATTGCGGAACGGATG
>JAGLDC010000054.1 GCA_023145965.1 bacterium
GCACCGCCGGTTCCTAGTAAAGAAGAAGAAACCACATGGCTTAAAAGCAGTATCGATAGCCTTCAGGGCGAGCTCGAGGGAATGAAAAAACGACTTTCTGAATTGGAAAGCTAAACAAATGGGCGGGGAAAAATCCCCGCCCGATTCTTTGTGGAAAATATGAAAATTGCAGTTGCAAGTGGCAAGGGTGGAACCGGAAAAACCACTGTTGCTACTAATATGGCTTATTGCCTTTGTAAAAGTGGAGCGAAAACGACGCTCCTCGATTGTGATACCGAGGAACCAAATGCGCATCTCTTCTTCGATCTGAAGAATATTGTTAATCAGGAAATCGGTATGCCTATACCAAAGCTCATTCCAGAAAAGTGCAACGGATGTTCAATATGTGGAGATGTCTGCCGTTTCAGCGCTATCATAAATATCGGTGAATTAACCATAATCCATCCAGGGATGTGTCATGGCTGTAGGGCGTGTTGGGAACTCTGTCCCACGGGCGCATTAGAACCATCTGAGCGCACTTTGGGAAAAGTAATACATGGCGAGAGTGAAGGGCTCTTTATCTCTTACGGCAAGCTCGACATAGGCGAGTTGTCGGGGAACCGACTTATACAAGCTGTTAAAGATAATTATCAACTCGATGCGATTAATATAATTGATGCGCCACCTGGAACATCTTGTTCAGTAGTAGAAACGCTTAGCGAAATTGATTTTCTACTCCTTGTAGCTGAACCCACACCTTTTGGACTCGCTAATTTAAATTCTATAGTCGAACTTGCTGATAAGATTAATATCCCGACCGGGATATTAATTAATCGTTCGACAGCGCAAGAGGACCCTCTCATCGAGGCATACGCCTCTAGAAAAGGCATTAAAATCCTTGGAAAGATTCCTCTCGATAGGAAAATCGCGGAATTATACTCTTCGGGAAAGTTATTCGCTAAATATTTAACCGAGTATCATGAGTTTTTTATAAACTTAAATAACAAAATCGTCTCGCAGGTCGAACTATGAAAAAAATCGTTATTACAGGCGGAAAAGGAGGTTGTGGTAAAACAACAGTCGCAGCCTCATTAGCATACCTTTCAAAAAACTGGGTTATCGCCGATTGCGATGTAGATTCCCCTAATCTAGGCATATTAGCACAACCAACTATCGAAGGTAAACACTCTTTCAAGGGGACAAGTTTTAAAATCGATTTAAACAGTTGCAAACAGTGTGGTCTTTGTAGGGATAAATGTGCTTATGGAGCAATCGACGAACATTATATAATAGATCCCATTTTATGCGAATCCTGCGGATATTGTAAAGTTCTTTGTAACTTTGGAGCAATCGACGAAACAGAGGTTGAAATTGGTTATTGGCGAGATGGATCAAGCAGATTCGGACCTTTTTTCGACGCTTACCTTTATCCGGGAGCAGAAAACTCCGGCAAACTGGTTACTCTTCTTCGTGAAAAAGCCGAAAAACGTGCCGAACAATCAGATGCCCATGGTGTTATAATCGATGGGCCTCCTGGGATTGGATGTCCGGTTATCGCCTCGATTACCGGCACAGATTTAGCCATCGCAGTGGCCGAACCGACGATTTCGGGTTTGCACGATGTTAGCCGCATAGTAGAATTGTCATCCACATTGAAATCTCCTGTCGGCTTGCTCATAAATAAGGCCGATATTTCATCGGTAAAAGAAGCCGAATTACGCACTTTCGCAAAAGATAATAATATAGAAATTTTGGGCGCACTTCCCTACGAACCCATGGCCAACAAGGCTCAATCAGCAATGAAAACTATGGTAGAATACGCTCCAGAGGGCGATTATGCTATCGAAATGGGGATTATCTGGAACAAAATTCTAGCCCTATTGGGAGAATGAATGACCCGTCCAAAAAAAATAAGGTTTATTCAGGAAATACCCGATTTTCATTATTTCAAACCCGCAGGATTACCTATGCGTGCGCTCAAAGAGATCTCGATTACATCGGACGAATTAGAGGCACTTCGCCTTGTTAATATTGAAGGGCTATATCAAGAACAAGCTGCAGAGGCAATGGGTATTTCGCGACAGACGCTCGGGAGAATCCTGTCAGGCGTGCAAACACGCTTGACGGAGGCCCTTATCGAGGGCAAAGCTATACGTATAGAAAGTGCGGACTATGCGATTCCCTCGGGAAAAGTTAAATTATCGGAACATCGAAGACGTAAAGGCCATCAATGGCGCTGGTAATTACTAACCAAAATGCTCGTAAAATTGCGGGCACAACCTGCTGAATTCCTTCTATAAAACTATGCTTGTAAGAAGATAATCTGTTGCGAATCGCGCTTGAATAAAACCTTCCTTGATTATTTCGCTTTAGGCTATATATTATCCTCCGTTGAAAAATAGGAGGCTTTTTTATGAATATAAAACCGAGATTATATAGAGGGATGCGCGACATACTTCCCGCAGACATGCTGATCCGCGAGGAGCTTCTAAACAAAGTGCGCAATACATTTCGTCTATGGGGTTTTGCGCCGCTTGCCACGCCTGCGATAGAATATAAAGAGATACTTGCCGGCAAATATGGCAATTCTGCTGATAGACTAATCTATAACATCGAGCACAAGGACGGCATCGCCCTGCGCTACGACCTCACAGTGCCGCTTGCGCGAGTCATTGCGATGAACCGTGGCGTGCTGGCAATGCCTTTCAAGCGCTACCAAATTCAGGAGGTTTGGCGCGCAGAACGCGCACAGCCGCGTCAGGGGCGTTTCCGCGAGTTCATCCAGTGCGATGTTGACATCGTCGGCACCGACTCACTCATCGCCGATGGCGAGGTGCTTGCGCTAAGCATCGATCTACTTCACAAACTGGGGTTCCCGAGTGCGGTGACGAGAATAAACCACCGCGCGATCCTTCGCGGCCTCATGGAGATCTGCGGTTTCAGCACCGAAGTTGAGATGGATGTATGCAGAATCATCGACAAACTCGATAAAATCGGAGAGGACGGCGTCCGTGGAGAGCTTGCGAATAGTGGCTTTTCGGCGGAAAATATCAATAGGCTCATGGCGATTATCCTGAAATCCGGCGAAACGATAGCTCTCATAGACGAGATCGAGAGCGAATTCGGTGCGAACGAACGCATTAAAAAAGGAATCGCTGAACTTCGCGAGGTAATGAAATTCGCCACCGATTTCGGTGTCGAGATGAAGTCCATCCGGTTCGACCTCGCCCTTTCGCGCGGTCTCGATTACTACACCGGCACGATTTACGAAAGCGTTGTCCCGGAGCTTCCGCACATAGGAAGCCTCACCGGCGGCGGCCGCTACGACGAGCTTATCGGCATTTTCTCCAAATCGGCTATATCGTCGGCTATCTCGGCGGTGGGCATTACAATAGGCATCGACCGCATCATCGCGGCCTTGCTATCTGCCGACAAAATCCAATCACGCAAGACCTCGACCGCGGTTCTCATCACCCTTTTCGACAAGGGATTAGCTTGCGAATCGATAAAACTCGCGCGAAGCCTTCGCGAGCGCGGCATCGCGTGTGAGGTTTATCTCGAGCCGAAAAAGCTTGGCGCGCAGTTCTCCTATGCCGACTCGCAGGGAATCCCGTTCGTGGTCATCCTCGGCGAGGACGAGCTTGCCCGGAGCGTCTATTCGCTTAAAGACCTACACACCGGCAATCAAACCGAGGTGGGCTTGCAGGAGTTGGTAGGGAAGCTGGAGGAAAATTAACCTCCTAGCTTTGCCGCCTCTTTTCCGTCGGTTTCAACCGACGGCAATGAAAAAAGGGCATTTCCACGGTTTGTTCCGCCTGCTCGGAGGTCTGGTTTAGGAGCGCGGCGAGGAAATTATCGTAAGCCGCCGTTGCCCAATCGCTTATTCTGATCGGGAGTTCGAGTAATTATGAAAAACATT
>JAGLDC010000055.1 GCA_023145965.1 bacterium
ATAAGAAAGCTGAAGAAAAGAAAAAGGACTAAAATTGCCCAAAAAGAATGAATCCACCGAAAGGTGCCATTTTTGCGGCCGTCCTATTAAAAAAACCACTCCGATTTTTGAGGGTCTAGGTGGCCTTCTAATTTGCGGAGATTGCGTTACTACCGCCTACGGCCATTTGCGCGAAAAAAAAGAAGAGATAGTTATCCCTTGGACTGAGAAAACCTTCCCCACACCAGTGGAAATAAAGGATTTCCTCGACCACTACGTCATGGGTCAAGAAAGGGCAAAAATAACCATTTCGGTCGCTGTTTACAATCACTATAAACGCATACTGTATAAAGCTATACGCTCCGATGACGATGAAGTCGAACTTGATAAATCGAATATTTTACTATTGGGCCCAACGGGAACAGGTAAAACTCTGCTTGCACAAACATTAGCCAAATTCCTGGCCGTGCCGTTTTGTATTGCCGATGCTACTGTCCTCACCGAGGCCGGCTATGTCGGCGAGGATGTCGATAATATTATTGTCCGCCTCCTACAATCAGCAGATTACAATGTCGCACGCACTCGTATTGGCATAATCTATATCGATGAATTGGATAAAATTGGGAAAAAAAGCGGCGGAAATCCAAATATTACAAGAGATGTTTCCGGTGAAGGCGTTCAACAAGCGCTTCTTAAAATTCTTGAAGGCACTAAGGCACATGTCCCACCGCAGGGCGGACGCAAGCACCCCGAACAGAAACTCGTAGAGGTCGATACTCGCGATATACTCTTCATTTGCGGTGGCGCATTTAACGGCCTCCAAGAGATAATTGCCCATCGGATAAATAAAAAGCTCATCGGCTTCGATGCTGAAATAGCTAATGCTAAAAAACTCCCAATAGGCGAAATTCTTTCGAGAATGTCACCCGAAGACCTTATCGAATTCGGGTTCATCCCCGAACTTGTTGGGAGACTTCCAGTTAGTGTCTCACTCGACGAACTCGACCGAGATACGATGAAACACATATTAACCGAACCGAAGAACGCACTGGTAAAGCAATATAAAAAACTCCTCGACATGGACGGTATCCCCCTTGAATTCACAGATTCAGCCCTCGATGCCATCGTTGATGAAGCGATGACGCGTAAAACAGGCGCACGCGCCTTGCGAAGCATTTTCGAATCAGTTATGACACCGATAATGTTCGAACTTCCCAATGCGAAAGATATTAATCGTTGCGTTATCGATCGCGACACAATTGTAAAGAGGGCCAAACCACAAATAGAGAAAAGTCGGAGCTAAGCACAATGAAGAAATGGACGCCCGGATTAATATTATTGGCCATAATCATTGCTCTCGATCAGGTAACAAAAATATGGATACAAAATAATGTGCGGCCTCACGAGGGAGTTCAGGTTCTCGGTAATTTCTTTCGCATAACCTATGTTCTTAACCCTGGCGGAGCATTCAGCACACGCTTCGGTGGAAATATTTTTTATATTATCGTGGCGATTCTTGCTTCGGCCTTCGTCGTGGTTTATCTAAATAAATCCATCGACGGCAATAAATGGCTTAAAACAGCCCTTTTTGTTATTCTCGCCGGTGCTATGGGTAATCTTATCGACAGATTTAGAGTCGGTCAGGTCGTGGATTGGCTCGATTTTGGCTGGGATGCAACCCGATGGCCTACTTTTAATATCGCCGATTCCGCAATTGTATTGGGCCTTATAATACTTATCTTTACCGGTTCCCAAGAGGATTCTGCAGCTTCGAAAGAAGAAAGTAAAGGTATTCAAGATGACGGAAAAGCAAGTGACAATCGTGGTTCCAGAGGAAATACCTCCGACGAGGCTAGATATCTATCTGGGAGCGACCTCGTTGAACCTGAGCCGGAACCAAATACAGAAGCTAATAAGGGATAAAAGGATACAGATACCCGGGAAGGGTATCAAACCGGCTTTTATTCTTATCGGCGGTGAGACAATTCTTGTCGAAATTCCGATAACTGAAACCCCTCGACTTGTTCCTGAAAATATAGCACTCGATATAATCTTCGAGGATGAATTTCTTGTAATAGTGAATAAACCACCCGGGATGGTTGTTCATCCGGCGAGAGGTCATTTTTCTGGAACTCTCGTCCATGCCTTGCTCGCGCACTGCGATAAACTCTCTTGTGTTGGCGGTGAAACGCGCCCGGGAGTAGTCCATCGACTTGATAAAAACACATCGGGATTAATTATCTTTGCCAAGAATGATCTCGCTCATAGATACCTGGCGAAGGCTCTCTCCGAACACAAGATCAAGCGTGAGTATATTGGACTGGTATGGGGACGAATGAAAGAAACATCCGGTTCGATTGAAGGCCCCATAGGCCATAATCCGAAAGATCATAAAAAAATGGCCGTGGTTGTGAGTGGAAAACCCGCTTTAACCGATTACCAGCTCGAACTTGATTACACATTTCTTTCATTGCTTGCATTTAAACTGCACACTGGCCGAACGCATCAGATTCGGGTGCATTGCAGTCATATCGGCCATCCGATATTCGGTGACAGCGAATACAGCGGTGGCCCCGAGCGTATAAAAGGTTTTG
>JAGLDC010000056.1 GCA_023145965.1 bacterium
GAACTACTGTAGCATGTCTAAAAAACACTGTAGCAATTGACAAAAGCAATGTAGCATGTCATAAAAGCAGTGTAGTAATTGACAAAAGCAATGTAGTATGTCATAAAAGCAGTGTAGCAATTGACAAAAGCAATGTAGTATGTCACAAAAGCAATGTAGCGGGTCGGGAAACCAATGTAGCAAGTCATAAAAGCGATGTGGAAAATCTCGAATTATTTTGTAGAAGTGTTGTTATCGGTGTAAAATTTTTAAAAAGGAGTTATGATGGCCAAGAAAAGCAGGTTTCCCCAGCAGTTAGGATGGGAGGATTTTCTGAGTTTCATGCGGGCGTTGTTGTTGTGGCTCACATCGCATATCGGGAGAGCCTGTTTTTTGGGGTGGTTATTTGCAACGTGAACATTCCTGGCGTAGTCAATGTCTGCGATGGTATCTATAAATTCTGGTCGGAGGACGACACTCTGGACGATTATCTCGATAATTTCGCACGCATCGGCGACCTGAATAGTTCTCCGTCGAATCCCGACGACGATGCAGATTTTTCTGTTCGCGTGCCAATAAGCACTCTGACTTCGAATGGTTGGGGCACATGGCCGAATGCTTCTAATTCATTTGTCACGGGATGCTCTATTAAGTCATTGTGGATAAACAGCCTAGTTCCTGTTAGCTCTACTTCAATTATTAACGATAGAACTAAAAGTTGTCGAATTATATGTCAAACCCATAATTATAACATTGGAACTAACGCATCACCCACTCTTCTACCCACATATATAGCAGATTATGACAGAGATACAACATGGTTTGACCTTTCATGCACCTACACTGATACCGATAATAACCAACCACTTTCGAGTCAATTAACTATAAACGACGGTTCCAGCACGACTTATACTGTCAGAAGCTTAGACCATAGTTATATGGATGGTTCGATCTTCGATTATTCAGCTATTTATGGGTATGAACACGTCGATTCTCTGCAGTATAAATGGGATTTCGATGATGGCGCGGGTATCGTTTCAACAGGATGGAGGTGGGCAGTTCTAGAAGAAGTAGGATTGGAGTTAAACGCCGGCTGGAATCTCGTTTCTTTATCGTGCAATAACTCTGAGAACGCCTCGATATTCGGAGGTGTAGTCTATGGTTACGATAACTTAAGCAGTAACTACTACCCTCTAGATACTCTTGATCCTGGAAAAGGTTATTGGATTTTCAGCGCTATCTCTGACACTGTCTGGATAAACAAAGACCTATATAGCTATTCGGATACGCTATTTCCCGGCTGGAACTTAATCGGTGCTAAAAACAATCCTATAACTTCATGTGCTATACGAACAGAGCCGCCGGGATTGAATGCTGCATTTCCATATGGTTGGAATGGGATCGATTATTACGACGCAGATTCATTGTTTCCTGGATACGGTTATTGGTTTTTATCCCGTGGCCATGGGAGGATTATTGTTGGTCCCTGATTATGTAGACGCTAACCTTTAAAAAAGAAGGAGCAGTATAATGAAACACAACCCATTCTGCATTCTACATTCTACTTATGCTTTTAGCATAAGTATCGACTCGACCGGGCAGCGGACGGACGGGAGCAAGCTGTGGGATATTTGGTATGGGCTGGACGGCATAACCGACTGCGTGGAGATAATAATAAAGCCGGTAACCGAAAGTGCCCGTTTTACAAAAACATCCCGGATTTGGCAGCGTCAAACCCATACAACACCCAAACAACAATTACCGAAAATAACGCAACCCATGATTTCGCAATCGCAGATTTTCGCCCTTTTTTATTATTCTCCTTGACATATTTAAACCCTTGTCCGATGTTGTTTTTAACATGAGTATAGGAATTGCAAATAGCACGCGACCCGAAGCCCTCGCATTACGCGTAGGGGCGATTCCTTGTGTTCGCCCGTTTGGCGATAACGCGGAAAGCGGGAGGGCACAAGACCCTCCCTACGAAATTTGCCCGCCGGCACACACGACGATTTCACCCAAACAACAATTCCCGCAACCAACCCGACGCACAGCGTCGAATAAGAACGCGCCAACGCGGGAGCGATGGGTGCGAGAAAAAAACAATGTTTTATCAAAGGAGAACGGAATATGGATTTCACAAAAATGCCGAAACTACATATAGGCGATTTGATTGCTGATATACCAATTCTTCAAGGCGGCATGAGCGTTGGCATTTCACTATCGGGGCTGGCTTCGGCTGTTGCGATATCGGGCGCTATTGGAATTATCGGCGCCGCTGGAGTCGGTATGCTTGAACCCGACTTTGCCACAAATTTCAGAGAAGCGAACAAAAGAGCATTGCGAAAAGAAATAAGAAAAGCTAAGAAAATGACTGATGGGATTATTGGAATAAATTTGATGGTAGCCCTTTCAGATGTTGATGACCTTGCATTGGCTGCAGTTGATGAAGGGGTGGATTTACTTCTCGTTGGTGCAGGACTTCCACTTAAAAGCCCAAAAACGCTATCACCTGACAGGTTGAAAGAGACTGCAACTAAAGTTGTCCCTATAGTATCTTCTGCAAGGGCTACTAAAATTATATTTCAACATTGGGCAAAAAAATATAATTATGCTCCCGATGCTGTGGTTGTGGAGGGACCTTTAGCTGGTGGGCATCTCGGTTTTAAAAAAAAGCAGATTGATAATCCTGATTATGCACTGGAGAAGATACTTCCCGATGTTGTTTCTGTAATAAAACCCTTTGAGCAGCAGTTTAACAAAAATATCCCGGTAATCGCCGCAGGAGGCATATATACAGGGGCGGATATTTATAAATTTATCCGGTTGGGAGCCAGTGGAGTTCAGATGGCTACCAGATTTGTCGCAACTCACGAGTGTGATGCCTCCATAAAATTCAAAGAGGCTTATGTAAAATGCAGAAGTGAGGATATTATCATAATCGACAGTCCTGTTGGAATGCCGGGAAGGGCGATTCAGAATAAATACCTCGCTGATGTTTCAGCAGGAATTAGGAAACCGTTTAAATGTCCGTGGAAATGTTTGAAACCATGTGATTTCAGAGAAGTCCCATACTGTATCAATCTCGCATTGACCAGCGCCAAAAGAGGAAATCTTGAAGACGGATTTGCTTTTGCAGGCGCTAATGCCTATCGTATCGATAAAATCATCTCCGTCAAAGAACTTATTGAGAGTTTATCGGAAGAATACGAAAAAGCAGCATCTACCCAAGCATAAGATGAAGGTCCCTCGCCATCGCCGCGCCGGAGGGGGCGGAAATCGAGATATTCGATATAAACGGACGAATGATCGAAGATATTACCGTAGGGGCGATCCTTGTGTTCGCCCTTCACAAGGGCAGGCACACGGGCCTGTCCCTACAACCATCTGGCAACTCTCCGCTGTAATCGGCTCCGGCGTTTATCTCGTCCGCGCGTCGGTCGGGGATGAATCGGTCACAAAACGCATCATTTACCTAAAATGAAGGCTCATTTGAACGGAATTATACAAAATATGACCAAACACGCCGTTACCAATAGCATTTACCCCGTTACCGTCGCCAAAGACGGCGTTTCTTGCTTCATTGCAGGCGTTACCCACTCCATTGTAGAGAACAATGACCGAAGTAACCGCTACAATGACCGGTAACGGGAGAAAAACGGCCAAAATAAACCGTAGGGGCGGGTTTTACGCCCGCCCGAATGAACGGGACTGCGTAAGACTGTCCCCTATGGGTAAAAAGGAGGAACAATGTTTTTCATAATTACTCGAACTCCCGATCAGAATAAGCGATTGGGCAACGGCGGCTTACGATAATTTCCTCGCCGCGCTCCTAAACCAGACATCCGAGCAGGCGGACAAGTTCGAGGCCTTCCAAACGCTCGACGAGTCCAACATCGACCTCTATAATAGGTTGGTTGCGATAAAAGAGTTGATTGTCACGCGTTACGGCGAGAGCGACCAGTTGCTGTATAATTTCAAGCTCAAAGGGCGATTGCCGAAAAGCCA
>JAGLDC010000057.1 GCA_023145965.1 bacterium
CTCTTTTCCATGTCTTATTTAATTTGACCAATGATATCGAACATAGGAAGGTACATGGCTATAAGCAGGGCTCCGATAACTGATCCCATGACGACGATAACAACCGGTTCGATCATGCTAGTTAATGCCGAGACAGCTGCATCGACTTCATCGTCGTAAAACTCGGCGATCTTCTCAAGCATCTCATCCATATTACCAGTTTTTTCTCCCACTCCAATCATTTGGATAACCATAGCAGGGAACACTTTAGACTCGGCAAGAGGAGCCGTAATAGTTTCTCCTTCGGAGATGGATATCATGGATTTATGAATAGCCCTCGTTAAGACCAAATTACCGGATGTTTTTGCTGTAATATTGAGAGCATCTATAAGATTGACACCACTTCGGAGAAGAGTTCCAAGGGTTCGGCAGAATCTTGCAACTGCGGTTTTTTTGAGAAGAGGTCCAAACATTGGGATCTTAAGTTTAACCAAATCTATATAGTATCTTGTATTCTTTTTGCTATTCAATACTACATATGTTGCAACTAATGCTGCAGTACCAAGAATAATAAAAACGATATTGGAGACTAAAAAGTCAGAGACACCTATAACTACCTTTGTTGGTTTAGGAAGAATTCCACCCAATTCGCTGAACATATCCGCAAAGATCGGGATGATAAAGGTCAACATAACAAAAGTCATACCGACAGTCATGATGAGCATCATGGCAGGATATATAAGTGCACCTTTGACCTTTCTGGCGAGTTTATCGGCTTTTTCACGGTAATCAGCAAGTCTTCGGAGGATGGATTCGAGAGCACCACCCATTTCACCCGCTTCAATCATATTGACATACAGATCATTAAATATTTTTTTGTGTTTGGCCATCGCAGCTGCGAGCGTGGTTCCAGAAGCGACTGTATCCCTGACTTTACCGATTGTTGAGGCTAACACGGCATTTTCTGATTGTTCCGAAAGAATATCGAGACATTGAACCAGAGGTAAACCCGCTTCGATCATCACAGCGAATTGGCGAGTAAAACGAGATATTTCAATTGCTTTCACGCCTGTCCCAATGGTCATGTTCATGGCCTTGGACTTTTTCTTTATTTTAGTGACAGTTATTCTTTGACGTCTTAAAAAGGCAGTTAATTCTTCGGCATTTCTCGCTTCAAGGACGCCCTCGATCAACTGGCCGTTAACCGCTTTGCCTTCGTATCTAAATTGAGGCATAAATTATCACCTTTATTATTAGTCCCCGCCCGCCTGGATTCTCTTACGAGCAATTATATCATTAAGCTCTTGTGGGTCCGGGCTTCTTCCCATGCAGTCCTCGAGTGTAATAACACCATCGAGGTATCTTTGAGCAAGCGAAGTGTTGAGAGTGTTCATTCCATATTTGCCCCCAGCTTGAAGGGAGCTATAGAGTTGATGTATTTTATCATCTCGAATTTGTGCACGAATAGCCGGCGTTGCTATCATGATTTCAGTTGCCACTACCCTGCCACCGCCTATTTTTTGAACCAGCGTTTGGGTTAAAACCGCTTGAAGAACAAAGGATAGTTGCACTCGAACTTGTGTCTGTTGATTAGTGGGAAAAACGTCTATTATGCGGTTAATAGTTTCTGCTGCGGAGTTAGTGTGCAAGGTTGCGAAGGCGAGGTGGCCTGTTTCAGCAATTGTTAATGCTGAAGATATCGTCTCCAGGTCTCGCATCTCACCAATGAGAACGATGTCCGGGTCTTCTCGAAGAGCATATTTAAGCGCTCGGGAGAAAGAAATTGTGTCACTGTGGACTTCGCGTTGGTTCACAATACAGTTCTTGTGTTTATGAACGAATTCTATAGGATCCTCGACAGTGAGAATATGTTCATGTCTTTCGCGGTTAATCTTGTCAATAATAGCAGCGAGTGTAGTCGATTTACCTGAACCAGTTGGTCCGCAAACAAGAACAAGCCCGCGCGGGTAATCCGAGAATTTCCCGACAGTTTCCGTTAAACCCAATTCTTCGAGAGTGTGAATTTTGAATGGGACCGCTCTAACAGCAAGGGCAACCGAACCCCTTTGAAGGAAAACGTTGCATCTGAAGCGGGACAATCCTTTGATACCGAAAGAGAGATCGACTTCCCAGTTTTCTTCAAACTGTTGCTTTTGCTTTTCGGTCATAATCGAATAAGCGAAACGCTTCGCTATTTCCTCTGTAACTATATCAGCAGCCATTTTATGGAGACTACCATCAAGACGGAAAACAGGTGGTGCACCAACTC
>JAGLDC010000058.1 GCA_023145965.1 bacterium
ACAAATCTGATGCGCCTCGATGTATCATTTCATCGAGGAGAATACGCATCGACAATTCGCGTTTGGGGGTAGGAGGAATCACTTTAGGTCTGGGAGGTCCTTTTGGTTTGGCTTCACCTGACCTAGGTTGGGGTTTTAGTTCAGTTTTTCCCCCCTCTTTGGGCAATGATTCGTTTTCAGCAAGTTCTCCAGCGAAACCTTCTTCGTTTTTCGACAAATCTTTCTCTTTTTTTTGATCCATAAGGTCTCCCTTTATTGATAAGTAACAGTTTCTGTTGCAACTTGTTCCAGTGTAGTAAGTCCTTCTAACATATATTTAAGAGCTACTTTTCTCATAGGCACCATACCACCGTTTACAGCATCTTTCCAAAGTTCGATAATAGATGTCCCGGCCTGGACCATCGTTTTGATTCTAGGAGTGACATACAATATTTCGAATATAGGTATTCTTCCTTGAAATCCCGTGCCATTGCATTTGGGGCATCCAGAACCACGATAAAATTTTATATTTTGGACCTTTTTTGGGTCTATACCAATATCGTGAAGTAATGAATAGTCGGGAGTGACAATTCTTTTACAGTATGGACAAATCATTCTGAGAAGCCTTTGAGCCATTATCACTCGGAGTGCACCGTTTATCAGGTAAGGTGGCAAGTCCAGATCGATTAGCCTCATCATTGAGCTAACCGCATCCCTTGCGCGTATGGTTGCAAAGACTAAAAGGCCCATATCGGCGACTTTCAGAGTAGCTAAAAGTTTTTGTTCGTCATTGGCTTCACTAACAAAAATGATGTCTGCATTCTGGCGTGGCGCCGAAGCAAGCGCCACATCATATGATTTAGTGTCTCTATAAAGTTCGCGTTGATTAATTATACAATTTTTAGAATTGTAGAGAAGCTCTAACGGGTCTTCGATGGATAGAATATGTTGTTTGCGTTCCTCGTTGATTTTATTTAAAAGGGACGAGAGGGTTGTGGATTTACCTGAAGCCCGTGGTCCGGCAATAAGAACGAGGCCGGCATTTACGCCGCCGAACTCATATATCTCTTGAGGTATATGTAGATTTTCCGGCGCCTTGACGTCAATAGGAATTGATTTGACTGCAATAGCAATAGATCCCTTTTGGTGATATACATTGCATCGGAATCTAGAAAAATCTTTAATACCGATAGAAAAATCACAATCGAGTTCTGTTTCAAATTTACGTCGTTGCGAGGAAGACATAAGTGAATAGGCCAAGATCTTAGAGAGTTCCTCAGAGATCGGATTCATCGGCATTCTGATGAGTTTACCATCTATACGGAGAAGTGGAGAGGAACCAGCGGAGATATGCATATCTGTTGCATTTTTCCGAACCATTTCTTCCAAAAGCCTCCTTAAAAGAATCTCGGTCCTAATAGATGTAGTCGTATCTATCAACTCGAAAAAACCTACTTATTCATCGACAGTTGTTAATGCGCGGCTGTTTCTGTGATAACCTGTTGGAGAGAAGTTATACCTTCGATCATGTAGCGAATCGCCTCTTGTCGCAGGGTTCTCATGCCGTCTTTTGCTGCTTGTTCACTTAATTCGAGAGCGCTTGCACCTTCGATTATCATCTTTTCGAGCGGTACACTCATGCCCATAACCTCGAAAGTAGCTATCCTGCCCTTGTATCCGGAGCCATGGCATTGAGGGCATCCTTCACCCTCATAGAAAGTGACCTTCTTGGCGTCTTCAGTACTCATTCCGATGATTTCAAGCATCTCTGGATCGGGCGCAATCTCCTTTTTACAATATTTGCATACTCTTCGAAGAAGTCTCTGGGCCATGATTAATCGAAGAGAGCTAGCGACCAAAAATGGTGGTGTTCCCATATCGACTAACCTTGTGATGGTACTAGGTGCATCGTTTGTGTGAAGTGTACTAAAGACAAGGTGGCCTGTAAGCGCTGCTTTAATAGCTATAGAAGCGGTTTCACCGTCGCGGATCTCACCAACAAGGATGATATCCGGGTCTTGTCTCAAGAAGCTGCGTAGCGCCGCTGAGAAATTAAGGCCGATGTCGGAGTGCATATGAACCTGATTGATACCATCGAGGTTAAACTCGACAGGATCTTCAGCAGTCATAATGTTGACTTCAGGTGTGTTCAGCTGGCTAAGCGCTGAATAGAGTGTCGTTGTTTTACCTGAACCGGTAGGGCCGGTAACCAGCACCATGCCAAATGGAAGATGGATAGCTTTATTAAACTCCTTGAGAGCTCTTTTTGGAAAGCCGAGTTTAGTGATATCAAGCATAAGGTTTTCCGGATCGAGAAGACGCATAACGACTTTTTCGCCGAAAATGGTCGGAAGTACTGAAACACGAAGATCGATAGGCCTGCCGTGAGTTTGGACTTTGATACGGCCATCTTGAGGTAGTCTCCTTTCGGAGATGTTAAGCTTTGCCATGATTTTGATACGGCTAACAACAGCGTATCGAAGTCTGAAGGGCATAGGTGCCATTTCGTAAAGCGTGCCATCGATACGCATTCTAACTCGTGTGCGTTTTTCGTAGGTTTCGATATGTATATCCGAAGCGTTGCGGCGTATGGCGTCCATAATGATAGAGTTAACGAGTTTAACAAGAGGCTTTTCCTGAATGGCTTCCTGAAGCTCCGATTCGGAGAAATCATCTTCGCTTTCCTCGACAACATCGAGATCCTCATCAGAGGCCATATCCTCGAGGATTTCGTCGATAGTTTCTTCGTCGCTTTCATAGTATTTATCAATTGCTGTGTTGATCTGTGTTTTTGTTGCCATTACCGGTTGGATATCACAATTTGTAACGAATTTAAGAGTATCGAGGACAAAGAGGTTTGTGGGGTCTTCGGTGGCGACAAAGAGCATTCTTCCGACTTTGATAGTCCCAATAACAAAGAATTTGCGTGCGATATCAACCGGGATTAATTCGACGACACTGGAGTCGAGTTCAAGGTCCTCGAGTTTAATTGTTCCAACATTAAGTTGTTTGGCAACGAATTCGTTAATAACATTTTCATCACTAATATATCCAAGATTGAGAAGCACTTGACCTAGTTTATCGCCTGTTTCCTTCTGTGTGGTAAGGGCTGTATCGAGTTGTTCCTGCGTTATTCTTCCGGCTCTAATGAGCATCTCGCCTAAGCGGAGAGCCATATTAACCTCCGATTATCAAATGACGCTATTTGATAGCACAATTAGCATGATTCTAATAATATATATTAACTTAGGTTCTATCAACTATAATTTCTCATTAAGTAGTTATTTTAGCCACTTTGGAAGAGAACCTTTAACAAGCGGTTGTATCGAACCATCAGGAAGATAACCGAGATAAATGGAGTCGGCAATTTCGAATGCCACCCAGAGTCCGGTTAGATCAAGCGAGGGATGTGAGCATTCGTTATCAGTTATGAAGAATCGAATAATTTTACCCTCAGGAATGGCCTTGACTATAAGGGCATAGTCTTGAGAATTTTGTAGCTTTAGCGTATAGCAAACTTGCCCATTTTTAGGGGATATATCGAAACCCGTAACGAATTCATCCTCAGCGGAGATGACTATTGGTTCGCTTCCTTCGCGGGGAATCCAAATAAGAGAGTTGCTATGAATAAAGCAGGTCCATTCGCCTAAGTTGATGGTATCGCTTGTAGTGAAGCTTATTGTATCAATAGAGATAGCTTTTGGAATGCCACCACGCGCAGGAGTTGAGTAGAAAATGGAATCCTGAAGGAAGAGAATATCACCGCTCGGTTCGGGAATAGAGCATGAGAGGGAAATAATACCTATCCCAAGGCAAGCGGATAAGATAGCAATATAGAAAAACCTATTCATATATAATTGAATAATGTTTTTAGTGGAAAAATCAATACTAAATTGGCTACCCAAATGTTATTCGAGATTATATCCTTCTAGGCGCGAAACTGTAACTACTGAATATTCTTCACTCCATATGGTCCCGACGAGTCCGACGTTTGGCGCATAATAGACGGTCATTACACCCGCATAAGTGTTTGTCCCGAAGGGGGAGGACAGACGGCGAGAGGGGATGGTCGGCCATTCGTAACTGAAGACATAGCACTCGAAATCGCCTGCGGGCGTGCTGAATATTTGGTTTGTGTCGATACATTCTGCATGGATTGTATCCCAAATATCGAAGGTGCCATTATAAACAAGAAGCAAGGATTCCCATCTTTGACCGGAGATGGCGGGGTAGAGAACCTGAAGGTTGTTTACAAGAAAGGTCTCGTTATCGTCAACACCGCCAAAGCATCTAAGGCCGAAATCCGGGTCGTTTGTGTAGAGCCATTTAGGCCCGACTGTTTCTTCGCTTCCGGGATAGTAAGATGAATATTCAAAAACTGTCCACGCTGTTCCATCGAATTCGATTTCTCTCCAGCCGGAGATTCCCTTTTTTGAAGCTCCAACATAAACAATAGAATCGGTGAAGGTCGAATCGAGGTATTCCCAATAGTTGCCAACAGCAAGGGGGGTGATGCCGCTTTGGGGAGCAGGATTATTGGGTTCTTTATTGCATGAGAGGGAGTTTAGCAAGATCAAGATTGCTAAAACTAATAGCAGAAAAGAGAAGCTAGCTTTCATTTTTCAACCTTTTCATATTCCCATTTCCAACGCTTGTAGCTTCCCCAGTTCATAAGGCGGGTGTAGCCGGCCTTTTCGAGCTTCTTGATGACCATCTGTGCGCGACCACCGGTTTCGCAGTAAAGGATGAGGCTTTTTCCCTTAGGGAGTTCAGCGAGGCGGTTCATTATCTCCCCCGAGGGAAAAGACCGGGCTGTCGGGATGTGCCCCTTTTCATAGGCGCCGGAGGGGCGAACATCGATTATCCAGATGCTGTCGATGGGATTTTCTGTGAGTTCCTTTAAGGCTTCGGGGGACAAATATTTCTCAAGGTCTGCGCCTTCAGAAGAGGAATAGCCTTCGTGGCAAGCAAGGAAAGCTAATAAACATAGAAAGAAAATATGTATGTATATTTTCTTCATTATAAGTCCTTCTCCATTTCTGTTTACTTGCATTTAAGAACCAGATCTCGGCTTAGTTGGAT
This sequence comes from bacterium, assembly GCA_023145965.1. Lineage (NCBI taxonomy): Bacteria > bacterium. Next base: position 5,062 of record JAGLDC010000058.1, read on the forward strand.
TCAATTAATTCAATGGTATGCATTATATATTACACATACGGTTTTATTTCATCAATATAATTTCGCGCGTTAATGTCTCTTTGCCATTGGAAATTCTGAACAGATAAAGCCCTGAGGAAACGGGTTTGTTTGCTTGATTCTTTCCCGACCATGTTAATACTGATTTTCCCTGGGGTAAATATCCTCTGTGTAACTTTCGAATAAGTTTTCCATTAATTGAATAGATTTCAGCGGTAACACTACATTTTTTATCGAGATTTATTTCTATTTTGGTTTCAGTGTTGAATGGATTCGGGTAATTTTTCCCGATAAAGATCGCAACTGGACGCTCGCTTTCGACTATTTCAGTTGATATAGTATCCCAAGATGCGCTAATCGAATAAGAGAGGCCATCGAGGACAGCGATGTCGCCGGAATATTCATATCCCCATGAGGTTAATGTCGTTGTGACAGTCGAAGCGCACTCGATACCGATGAACCATTCACCCTCACCAGGCGAACGGATGTTTATAGATTTTGTTGCTCCTGGAGAAATATCGCTATAAACTGAAGTGCTTTCGAAGGCAATATCCGAGTTATTTATATAAAGGTTGAAATCATAACCCGATTCCCCAGAAAGGTTTACCGTTAAATAGTCGGTATGTTCCGGTAAGTTGACAATAAAATGGTGGTATTGCTTATCTCCGATACGCGTGAAGGCCGGAAGGCTATCCGATGTATATTTATCCATGGTCCTTGTGATGCTGTTTTCGAGTGAAGCCTTTATTTTTGGCATACCGACGCCATCAAGGGCATATAGATAAATAGCTTCCATGAGTTCGAGGCGTTCCCCTGATACTATGCCCTCGGGATGTGAGCCAATAACAACTATTCTACCGGTCGAATCAGATGCTTTGTATGCCCAGCAACTGGGTTTGTTGTGCATAGTGTAACCTGAGCGGTCATATCGAAGCAGTATCTCGGTCTCGGGTGGAAAATCGATATCCTCACGGGCATAACAACCCCCGTTGTGATAAACGTTGGCAATATATGAATCACCGCCGAAATCGAAATAGTCGAGAAGGGGAGAGGCTGGTTCGATAAAATGGCCTGTATGGCTATCAGAAAGACCCGTTGAAGCTGTTCGTCCCGGCCAGATGCGATAGTAAGCTTCGCGAAAGCCGCTGGTTAAATAGCTAATTGATGCGATGAAAGCTCCGGCACAAGAACCAGTGTAGCTTCCGCCGTTATAAAAAAAGGAACGCACTCGATTTCGACCTTCTTCGCCCAAGGAATTACCATGATTTGTGGCTGATCCACCATTAGAATAAAATGCTTTAAATCGAGGGGAGCCATCGGGATAAAGAAGAGCACCGTTTTGGTCGTTTGGCGAGGTTATTATAAACTCGCTTTGTATTAAAGAGGAGTCAGTAGCGAGGAACTCCCAATCGAGGCCGAGTGTGTCGGCAGCCGGGAGAGTTGTTCGAGAAGACAGATACAGGCCGCCATCCATGAAGAGGTCTTTATAGAATCCGGGCGCAGCGAAGATGGTTAAAGCCGCAATAGCATTTAGCAGCACGAATATTATTAACCTAGCATTTTTCATAAATCACTTTAAATATATGATTTTCTGCGTCGCATAGCAACCGCCCATGTTCGCCCGGACAAGATAAACGCCGGAGCCCGCCGTTTCGTCCGGCATCCAGACGAATTCGCTGATCCCGTCATTGCGAGCTTGAAAGGCGTGGTAATCTCCTTCTGTAAACGGCGAGATTGCCGCGTCGGGCGTTGCCCTCCTCGCAATGACGTCCACCCGCCGCCCGGCGATGTCGAATATCTCGATTTCTGGATTTCCGTTTTCACGGGAATGACAATCCACGGAAATGGTCACCGCCGAATTGAAGGGATTCGGATAGGCGGAAAGGGCAAATGATTGCGGCCTATTTTCAGAATTTTCTTTTATCCCAACCGGGTCTTCGCTTCGGAGAATAGTCCCATATCTGCCTACAATAAGCCCGTAACCGTCCCACCAAAAATCTACGTCGTTGAGGTTTCTCGTTGCGCCTGAGGCCACCGAATCCCAATCTAATCCATAATCGCTGGACTCGAATATCACGCCGTCATCGCCGCAGATAACCCCATAATCAAAATAATTGAATTCGATATCGTTGAAATCGCAGTTGCCGTATATAGCAAGAACATCGCACGTGCTCATGCTGTCGCTCGAAAAGACTACATAACCGCTATCACCGACAATATAAACCCACCCGGGCAAACCTGATAATGTGCACATCCCGTTCATATCAATAGTCGAAAAATCTACGCCCATTATATAATTGAAAGTATCCCCGACCGCCGTGAGTCTCAGAATATCTTTATGGGCTAAAATGTAAGCTAAGCTGTCTGTAGGATGACATACGCTGTAAAAATTTCGTGATGTATATGTTGGAAGTCGCCAGTCCTCCCAATTCCAAAGGCTGTCCGGCCCCTGGACAATCCACCCCGATGTTCCAGCCGCAAGCCCCGCGCCGCTGGGCGAAAAATCGACTGCATAGAAATGTTTATTAGATACCGGAGTTGTATTCTCGATCCATGAAGAACCACCATCGGACGTAAAAAAAATCTTTCCGGAGTCGCATACGATCAAACCAGTTGTATCATCCCAGAAAAATAGATCGTTGAAATCGAGACCGCTCGCAACAACCGGAGCGGAAACAGTATCCCAGGTTGCGCCGTAATCACTTGTATATAAAAGAGTTCTATCATCGCCAACAACATAGGCATAGCCATAACCGATGCATTCGACGGAATTTAAAGCTTTGGTAGTCGGTGTGTCTGAAATAAGCCAATCGGCCATGCAACTCCCGGCGGCGATTGCTAATACTAACAAAATCGGTGTTATCGTATTTTTCATTATTCCTCCAATTTTATATACACAATCCGTTTTTCCGCCGTCTCCCCGCCATCGAAGTGCGCGCGAACAAAATACACGCCAGAACCGAGGGACGCCGCCGGGTGTCGAATAGTCGTAACCCGGAAGGCGCGCTGCCTTGCGTATGGGCAAGGTTATTTTAACTCTCCACGATTGCGATTTCCTTACCAAATTTATCCATTTTGCACCCGCATTTGGGGCATGTCCATCCGCCCCACATCAATTGATGTATTTCCTGCGGGATTCTCAATGTCGGCATTTGCTCGTTGCATTTCGGGCATAAGACTTTATCTAAGTTCATTTTCCATTTTTTTAATTTGTCTGACATAATTGAATTCTCCTCATTTATAGGATTATAATCTAACTTATAAGAATAAATTATACTTAGCAGATTGCAAGCAAATATTCGTTTTTAAGAACTTACCAAAATAAATAATTTAGCCACAATTTTTTTAATTAAATACTTGACTTTTAATTTATATTTGGTATTTTCGCCAAATATAGAAAGAGGATGATATGAACAAGAATAAAATAGAGGCAAAAGCAAATATCTTCAAAGCTTTGGGGCATCCATCGAGGCTTGCGATGGTCGAGAAGCTGAGCGAGGGCGAGTGCTGCGTTTGCAAACTTGTAGAACTTGTCGGCGCGGATTTTTCAACGGTGTCAAAGCATCTTGCGATCTTAAAAGAAGCAGGTATTGTCGGGGACGAACGGCGTGGGCAAAATGTTTTTTATCGCCTTAAAGTGCCATGCCTAATTCGTTTCATGGACTGCGTCGAAGCGGTGATTAAACGATGATGAAGATCATCAGCAATATCATCGATTTAATTATAATTGGCGTTTTCGCCAAAGGACTCATATGAATTGGAAATCGGAGTGGAAAAAATTTGCGCTGATCGTAGGGGCGTTTGCGCTTGCATTCTATCTTCCGGTGGGTATCGGTAGATTCGACAACGCGATAATGGAAGCGCTGCATTTGGTGAAATGGTATGCTCGCGAGCATGTCATTCTTTGCCTGATTCCAGCCTTTTTCATAGCTGGTGCGATCGGTGTATTCATCAGCCAAAACTCTGTTATGAAATACCTGGGCGCGAAGGCAAAAAAAATAATTGCTTATAGCGTCGCCTCCGTTTCCGGAACGATTTTAGCCGTATGCTCATGCACGGTGCTTCCGCTTTTTGCCGGGATATATCGCATGGGCGCCGGACTCGGACCGGCTATCGCCTTTTTATATTCCGGCCCCGCAATAAATGTCCTTGCGATAATCCTTACCGCACGAGTCCTCGGAATCGAAATAGGCATTGCACGTGCAGTCGGCGCGATAGTTTTCAGCGTGATAATCGGGCTTTTGATGCATTTGATTTTCCGTAAAGAGGAAAACCAAAGAGTCGCGGCACAAGTCCAAATGCCCGAAGAGGGCGCCTCTCGCCCACTTTGGCAAACCGCGCTTTATTTTGTGTCATTAGTCGGAATCCTAATATTCGCGAATTTCGGTGCGCCGGAATCCTCGACGGGAACGTGGAATTTTATTTTCCAGAATAAATGGATAATCACCTCGGTCTTCGCCGTCGGATTAGGTGCGGCACTCGTCGCATGGTTCGATTTCAAGTTGTGGCAATTTGCTGTTATAGGCATACCGACGGCAATCGCCGGGATCATATTGCCGAATCAGCCGCTTATCCCATTCGGGATTGCGATTATCGGGCTTTCCTATTTCACGAGCAGATCGAAAGGCGAAACCGGTGAATGGTTCATGTCGTCATGGGGATTCACAAAACAGATTTTACCACTTTTACTTTTAGGTGTTGTTTTCGCGGGCTTTTTCCTCGGAAGACCCGGGCACGAGGGTATAATTCCATCTGAATGGGTTAGCCGCGCGCTCGGCGGAAATTCGCTTAGGGCGAATTTCTTTGCATCGTTTGCCGGGGCATTTATGTATTTCGCAACTCTCACCGAGGTGCCAATCCTGCAAGGCCTCATGGGCGCCGGCATGGGCAAAGGCCCTGCGCTGTCGCTGCTTTTAGCCGGGCCGGCACTGAGTTTGCCGAATATGTTGGTCATTCGCTCGATTATTGGAACAAAAAAGACAGTAGTTTTCGTCCTTTTGGTTATAATTATGGCGACGATCAGCGGCATGATTTTCGGCGCGATATTTGGATAGATTTATCAAACAATAAGAGGAGAAAAATGAGAGACTAGAAAACATGCGAAGATACCGAAATGGTTTGCTACTGTAAAGAAGTAACGAAGGGTCAAATTGTTTCTGCGATTAGAAATAGCGCCGACAGCCTAAAAAAAATTCAACAAACTACAGGCGCATGCACGGGAAATAATTGCGCGGAAATGAATCCTTCGGGAAAATGTTGTGACACAGATATAATCGAGATACTTCGCATCGAGGGAATCGAGGAAAAACCATCGTGCTCTTGCTGTTGCGACAAAAATTGTTGTTAAAATATCTTTATAAAATAATGATTTTGAAAAGGAATTAATTATGAAAATTCAGGTTCTCGGAGCGGGATGCCCGAAATGCAAAGCGCTCGCTAAACTCGTCGAAGAGGTGGTTTCCGAAATGGGCATCGAATTCGAGCTGGAAAAGGTAACCGACATCTCGGAGATTATCGCCATCGGCGTAATGATGACTCCCGCACTCGTTATCGACGGCAAGGTCGTTTTAACGGGCAAAATTCCATCGCCGGATGAACTCAAAAAAATAATCGACATTTAAAAGGAGCTCTACGATGAAATCGATCTTAGCTATTTTGATAATTACGGCAATCTCTTTTTCGGCCTGCGCGGAAAAGACTCCGGCCCCCGAGAAAGCCGAAACGGATGCCGAAAGCAAAACCCTCGTTTCCGATACCACTTATAACATCTATTATTTCACAGGCAACGCCCGCTGTGCGACATGTTACAAACTCGAAAACTACACGAGAGAATCCGTCGATTCAAATTTTGCCGATGAAATCGGAAATGAGAAGATCGTCTTTTCAATGGTCAATTTTGATGAACCGGAAAATAGCCATTTTAAAAAGGATTACGGCCTTTATACAAAATCGGTGGTAATCTCCAAAAGGATCGGCAACAAAGAGCTTGAATGGAAAAACCTCGATAAAATATGGAAACTCGTGAGGAATAAAGAACAATATTTGGCTTATATTCGCGACGAGGTCTCGACTTTTATCGCCCCGGAGGATAATTGATAGAGCTACTTCTCGCAGCCTTGTCCGCATTTTGGCTTGGGATACTCACCTCAATAAGTCCCTGCCCGTTGACCGCGAACATCGCCGCGATTTCATATATCGGAGGGAGAATCGACAAGCCCTCGAAGGTTCTACTCGGCGGCTTGCTCTACACCCTCGGAAGGATAATCGTCTATCTCGGCCTCGGCATCGCGATAGTCTATGGCGCGACATCGATCCCGGGGCTTTCGTTTAAATTGCAAAGCATTATGGAACCGGTGCTCGGGCCGCTTTTCATCGTTGTAGGCCTTCTTCTGCTGGGGCTTTTTACATTCAATATCGGCGGCAAGGGCATGAGCGACAAAATGCGCGTGCGCATCGATAAGATGGGCATTTGGGGAGCGATTCCGTTGGGAATAATCCTCGGGCTGGCGTTCTGCCCGGTGTCGGCGGCGCTTTTTTTCGGCTCGCTGATCCCGCTCGCAATCGAGCGCGGCGACCCGATAATCCTGCCGTCGCTTTACGGCCTCGGCACCGGTGCGCCGGTGATAGTTTTCGCATTCCTGTTCGCGTTCGCAGCGCACAGAGTCGCGGCGGCATACAAAAAAATAACATCGGCGGAGATTTGGATCCGGCGCATTACCGGCGCGATACTCATGCTTTTGGGATTATACTTGACGGCAAAATATTTCTTGCTTTAAAGGAAATCGCACCCGCCGAATCGGTCGGCAAGCGCCTACAGGCAATGTGCTCAACCGCCTTCTATGTTCATCCTCCGACCCCAATCGGGAATCCACAGTAAGGAAGATACATAGGCGCTCTTGCCTTCACCCGAAGCCGCCGGGAAATCTCTGCCTAAGGCATGGAAAAAATACTAATAGTAATTAAATTTTCTCTTGCATTTGATAATAATGCATATTAATTTCTCTTAGTGAATTATATGCAAGGACATAAACCGACATACGCCGCACGCACCGCCCTCTGTCATTTCCGACTCCGATCGGGAATACGCCGTAGGGGCGGGTCTGAGACCTGCCCGATTTACATAAACACCATGGGTTTGCCAACGTCAAACCCCTACGAAATTTGCGCCGGCACGCACGACGATTTCACCCAAACAACAATTCCCGAAACCAATATGACGCAGAGCATCGAGAATAGTGCGTCCGCGCGGGAGCGTGTGTGCGAAATTTTTTTATTTGAATCTGTTTTTCTATTGACATTATTATTTCCGCATCTTAGATTTATAATGAGTTTTAGGACAGACACGCGGGAGCGTGGATGCGAGAGAGAATAAATAGATTGGAGTAAATAACATGACGGCAAAAGAAGCTGCACAGAAAGCGAAGGATTTCCTGATTGAATTACTCGGAGACGAGGTAAACGCAATACGGCTGGAAGAGGTGGAGCTGGATGTAAAAAATGAGTTCTGGTACATAACACTTAGCTATTCAGTAGCCTCCGTTAGTGCATTAGAAAATTTAACGGGAATGCGTGGCAGAGTTTATAAAAAACTCAAAATCCAGAATGCCCCTGACGGCAAGGTGGTCGATATGAAAATACGAGAGCTTGAACATACTGAATGATATGGAATACTGGGAAAACATCGTAGCCAAATGCACGAGAAAGGGAATTCTACTCAATACTGAATTATTGCTTCTTTTGTGCGTTGGTATTTATAAGCGGCAGTTGGTCGAAAGCAGTAAAATCACTAATAAATACTCGGTGAACGATTTCAACATAGTCGCCAACATCGCAGCCAAATTTAGCCCGCTTTATGTCAGCCCTCAAGTGCTCGCCGAATTCTCAAATTATTCCGATAGGCTTGGAAGTAAGGTTATGCGCGAATTTTATTCCTCCATCGAAAAAATCCTGAAAGGGCAGTTCGAGGTCCACATTCCCAAAGATGTTATGATCGATGAGAATTATCTGCCTGTTCTTGGTTTCACCGATGTGTCCATGATGAAGATATGCGAGGAAAAGGGGTGTGTGCTTTTCACAGCCGACCTGCAACTGGAAAGTATTTACTCAAAAAGAATAGATGTTGTGAATTTCAACCATATTCGAAGTGCGGAATGGTTTTAGCTCTTCATCCATATATCCATATTAGTATAAATGGAACGGATACCCCGCATCATTTACCTAAAATTACACAAAACATGACCAAACACACCGTTACCAACAGCATTTTCGTTGTTACCGGGCGCAAAGGCCGCGTTACCGGCAATATCGCAGGCGTTACGAACCCTATTTGCGCGGTTACCATCGCAAAACGCGGCGTTACCAACACCATTTGCAACGCAAATGAACCCGGTAACGGCGCAAATGGACATGAGGACGGCGCAAATGACCGGGGTAACGGGAGAAAAATCGACCAAAATAAAACCGTAGGGGCGACCCCTTGTGGTCGCCCAAAAAGGCAGGCACACGGTCCTGCCCCTACGCGATGATTTAAAATGCGAAACCGTAGGGGCGATCCGGTTGGTCGCCCGAAAAACGGGCAACGCGGGCGTTGCCCCCTATGCTCTGCGCAGCCTATCGACGC
>JAGLDC010000059.1 GCA_023145965.1 bacterium
TGGTGGTGGGGGGAGGATTTGAACCTCCGAAGGCTTAGCCGACAGATTTACAGTCTGTTCCCTTTGACCACTCGGGAACCCCACCAATCAAGATAAAAAGATGTCAATAGCCGACGGGGGGAATCGAACCCCCAACCTGTGGTTTACAAAACCACTGCTCTACCTTTGAGCTACATCGGCGAAAGCGCCGGTTCATAGTTCCGCCAAATAAAAGCATGAATGCCATGAAAGTCAAGCATTTTTTTACTTTTTTTATTATTTCTAATAATTTTAGTTGACTTTTTATGTGTCTTGGAATATTATAATGCTCGCTTTATACCTAAATACGCTCGTTCGATTTTAATTAGGAGGAAATTGTGGGTAAGAAACAAAAAAGTTTTGGCGATAAAATTGCAAAGGGGACCGGTGTTCGCGGGCAAGTTTGTCCAGTTTGCGACCAGGTTATTCGGGAAATTAAGGTCGTCCGCGCTGCACGCAACGAGGATAAAAATTCATGGCGCTATATCGAATCTATCGAGAAAATATGCAAATGCAATGAAAAGGAAATCCTCGGGTAAATGCCTAGGAGTTGCTGAAGTAGTTATATCGATGTTCTTCAAATCGAAAACTTCACTCAGGGGCATACGAATACGATTTCCTTTATAAGAAATTTCTTAAGTATTCCGTAAAAAACCGATTCGAGGAGCTATTTCGTTGAAGCGGTTTTTATTTTTTTACATTTCGTTACTTTTTTGTGATAAATTCACTTGCTTTTACTCCCGTAAAACATTATTATGGAACTAGAAAGCGGAGCCAATTAGAGTAATATATTAGGGGGTAACAATGAATTTGGAATATTTTCAGGCTCTTGAGGAAAAAGTGAACCTTCTTATAAACAAGGTGGTTTCACTTCGCAACGAGAACAATGAAATCGCTCAAGCAAATAAACATCTCGAAGAAAAGGTCCAGAATATGTTGGGGGATACCAATAGGCTTAAGGAGGAGAATCAACAACTTCTCAATAAAGCCAACGAAACCTCTATAAACAATATTCAGGAGGGCGAAATCAAAAATAGACTCGAAGAGATACTTCGTAAGGTTGACGAAGTTGTCGAGTCCTGATAAATAGGATTTTCCGGGATGATAGACGAAAACATTAATAGTAAATCGACCATGAAAATAAATATCTTCGGTAAGGAATATTCCATCCGAAGTGTTGAGAATAGCGATTATGTTGCAGAAGTTGCGAGATATGTCGATAGTAAAATGATTGAGGTAGATCGAAGCACCGCTTCCTCCAATCCTGTTCAGGTTTCGGTTCTTGCTGCCATGAATATTACCGATGAATTTTTCTCGGAGCGCCAGAAGACTCAGGAGCTTTTCTCTACTATCGATGAGCGTTGTAAAGAGCTTATCGAACGCATTTCTTCGGTTATCCATCAGGAATAAAGCATTAACTTCAAACGTCTTTCGTCCCACCGTTTGCCGGCGGCGGCTATTATTTTGATAATCATTGAAGGCCGTATAACAACTCGCGAGCTTATTTGCTACGGACGGCCCGAAAGTTGACATAAATCATTGGAGGTTATTTTGGAAATTCTTATTCCTGCAATCGTAGCGATTGTTGGGCTTATTGCGGGTGGTGCGCTTGGGTGGATAATTGCGAGTCGAGCGGGCAAAAGCCGTCTTCAAGATGCTGAGGCAAGGGCGCAACAGATAATTGCTGAGTCTAATCATAAATCGGAGATCATCTTAAAAGAAGCCGACTTATCGGCAAAAGACAAATTGATCCAAATGAAACAGGATTTTGAACGCGAAACACAGTCGAAGCGTCACGAAATCCACAGAGAAGACAAAAAGCTCGCCGAGAAAGAAAGCTCGATCGAGCGTAAAATGGACCTTCTTCGTAAAAAAGAAAGGGACATACAATCGCGCGAACGACTCACAGCCCAAGATGAAAAACAACTTCGTTTAAAACAAAATGAGCTCGAAGACCTTATCGAACATCAAAACCGCCAGCTCGAGAAGGTTGCTATGATGAGTGCCGGGGAAGCTAAAGCCCTCCTTATGAATAACCTTGAAAACGAGGCTCGGGCAGAAGCAGCGAAGATAATTAAAGACATCAAAGAACGCGCCGAGGCCAACGCCGAGCGCGAAGCACGTCAGATAATAGTGGATTCAATCCAGCGATGCGCTGCGGACACAACTGCAGAATCGACAGTCAGTGTGGTTAATTTGCCTACAGACGAACTGAAGGGAAGAATAATCGGAAGGGAAGGAAGAAACATTCGGGCATTCGAGACTGCGACTGGAGTCGATGTTATAGTTGACGACACACCCGACACGGTAATCCTTTCAGCTTTCGACCCAATACGCAGAGAAACAGCGCGCATTGCACTAGAAAAACTAATTATCGATGGGAGAATTCATCCTGCGAGGATAGAAGAGACTGTGAAAAAAGCTGAAAAGGAGATGGATGTTATAATTCGCGAGGCAGGCGAGCAGGCCTGTTTCGAGGTCGGAATTCACGATTTAGACCCCGAATTGATTAAACTCTTGGGAAGATTGAAATATAGAACCTCATACGGTCAGAATGTTCTACTTCATTCTATCGAGGTCGCTCACCTTTCAGGTTACATTGCTTCTCTACTCGAATTAGACCCACTTATGGCCAAGCGTTGCGGACTTCTACACGATATTGGCAAATCTGTCGATAAAGGTCAGGAAGGAACACATACGGAGCTTGGATTCACTATTGCTCGTAGATATAATGAGAAACAGATAGTATTAAACTCAATACTATCACATCATGAAGACGTCGATGCCGAAACACCTTACGCCATTATCACCAAGGCGGCAGACGCTATCTCTGGAGCACGACCGGGCGCTCGTCGAGAGACACTGGAGAATTACGTTAAGCGTCTCGAAAGACTGGAAAAGGTTGCTGACGGTTTTGCCGGAGTTGAAAAGTCATATGCTATTCAAGCTGGTAGAGAAATACGCGTCATTGTGGAACCTGAAGAGATAAGCGACAAGGAATCGTCGCTTATTGCATCGGAGGTCGCCCAAAAGATACAGGAAGAACTCGAATACCCCGGTCAGATAAAGGTTACTGTTATTCGCGAAACTCGCGCTGTCGAATACGCCAGATAGAGAGAAAATTATGCGTGTCCTTTTTATAGGGGATATTTTCGGAAAACCTGGCAGGATGGCTCTCTATGAGAACTTAACTGCCATTAAAGAAGATTATTCCACCGATTTCGTTATTGCAAATGCCGAGAATATTGCCGGTGGTTTCGGTATAACCGAAAATCTGTGCAAAAAGCTATTCCGATATGGTGTCGATATTATAACCACAGGCAACCATGTGTGGGACAGACAGGATATCGATTCATATTTAGAGGTTGAAAAAAGGGTCTTACGCCCTTTAAATTTCCCTGCAGGAACGCCGGGATTCTTTTCGACAGTTATTCAACAAAACGAAGCTGGAGCTAAATTAGCGGTAATCAACGCACAAGGTCGGATTTTTATGCGAGCCATAGACGACCCATTTAGGGGCGTTCTTGCCGAGGTCGAGCGGCTACGCAAGATTACGCCGAATATTATCGTCGATTTCCATGCTGAGGCCACATCTGAAAAAGTGGCCATGGCCTATTTCCTCGATGGTAAGGTCAGCGCTGTATTTGGAACACACACACATGTCCAAACCTCAGACGAGCGAATACTCGAACAAGGCACTGCAGCCCTCACCGATGCAGGAATGACAGGTCCACACGATTCGGTTATCGGGGTAAGATCCGAACTCGCATTGCGTCTTATTCTTACTGGCCGCAATGTTAGGTTTTCACCCGCTTCAAAAAATATTCGCATTCAAGGATGTATCGTCGATATTGATGAAGGCTCGGGAAAGGCCCTTTCGATAGAGAGAATCGATATTAGTGTGGAAGAGAGCAAAAACATGGGAGCCGAATGATGGATCAAACAAACGAAGTGTTATATACCGATCTTGGACGGAAACCGGATTACTCAGGAAAGGTTAGAGACATATACGACCTTGACGATAAGCTCCTTTTGGTCGCAACAGACAGGCTAAGCGCTTATGATTGTATTCTCCCAAACGGCATACCGGGAAGGGGTAATATACTCACAGAAATGAGCGTATTTTGGTTTGATAAAGTTTCCTCGATTGTGCCAAATCACCTTATTTCGGCTTCGGTGGACGATTATCCTGCAGAATTACATAAATACCGCCATCAGCTAGAATACAGGTCTATGCTCTGCAAAAAGGCCGACCGTATTGATATCGAATGCGTCGCTAGAGGCTACCTGTCCGGTAGCGGTTTGAAAGAATATCGTAAAACCGGTAAGGTATGTGGTGTGCATCTCCCGGAGGGGCTCGTTGAATCAGATCGCCTTCCTGAGCCAATATTTACACCTGCAACAAAGGCTGAACAGGGCGACCATGATATGAACATTTCCTTCGAGCAAACTGCAGATATTATCGGTCTCGACCTTGCTACTCGCTTAAAAGACCTCACACTCGAAATCTACTCCAAAGCTACCGAATATGCTCGCTCTCGAGGCATTATAATTGCCGATACTAAATTCGAATTCGGCTGGATAGATGGCGAGTTATCGTTGATCGATGAGATACTCTCTCCCGATAGCAGTAGGTTTTGGGATGTTGAAGACTACCAACCGGGAAGGCCTCAAGCTAGTTTCGATAAACAGTTTGTTCGCGATTGGCTCACAAAATCCGGTTTCGATGGCACCGGCCAGCCACCTTCGCTTCCGCCGGAGGTTATCCGCGGCACGCTCGAAAGATACTCACAAGTCCGAGACAGGCTTCTATCTTAGCAAATTCCCGCCGCTACGGGGCGCGTCGATGCGAGTGGACTCGCCACCCGCCGACCGGAGCAGCATTTCCTATTTTCGCAAGATTTTCCACCGGCCGCCGGGCGCTTTTCTGCGGGATACCGCAGAAAAGCTCGACGCGCCCTGCATATCATATAAGCTAGCTTTTACCTGCTATTTTGACACCTTCGGCGATGCGCTCCCCAAGCGCAGTCCATCTTTGATGTGTTTTCGCCTTACTCACAGCGATGCCCAGTGCTTTAACGTCACCTATAATAACACACAATTGCTTAGCGCGGGTCATCGCGGTATAGAGGAGGTTCCTGTTAAGCAGAATAAAATGCTCTTTGAAGAGCGGTATCACAACACACGGCACCTCTCCCCCCTGCGATTTATGTGCGGTGATTGCATAGGCCTCTGTCAAATCGCATATACTTGCTGAATCATAGGTAACATCTCTTCCAAAATCCACGGTAATCGAGTTTTTCGTCACAGATTTAACAAACCCGATATCACCGTTAAAGACGTTGAGGTCATAGTTATTGCGTGTTTGCATTACTTTATCGCCGAAGAAAAATCGGGAATCTGATTCATTAGCAGCAGAAATAAATTCATTCCGTAACGCCGCATTCAGTGCGTTAACGCCACAGATTCCTTTGTATGAAGGCACTATAACCTGAATATCCCGAAGCGGATCGAGCTTATAGGCTTCCGGCAGGCGGCGGGCAACCAGGTCCACAACAAGCTTGAGGCCGCTTTCTCGGTCGTTCTCGGGAATAAAGAAAAAATCGCCTTTAGGATCGTTTTTAAGACTGGGCATTCTACCATTAAGCACATTATATGATTCTGCGATAATGCGGCTCTTATCGGCCTGCCTATGGATTGTCCTCAGCGATACAGTTGGAACGCTGCTGCTAGAAATGATGTCCGCAAGTATCTGCCCCGGGCCAACGCTTGGAAGCTGGTTTGCATCGCCTACTATAACGAGACGCTGACCTTTTCTTGTTGCAAAAAGCAAGCTAGATAATAACTCAATATCCACCATGCTAGCCTCATCGAGGACTATAATATCAGTATGTAACGGTCTTGAATGGCCATATTTAAATCCCACACCGGGTGTGTATTCTAAAAGCCGATGTAGAGTGCAGGCAGGTTCCCCGGTGGCATGGGAAAGCCTGTTCGCGGCGCGTCCGGTAGGCGCGCACAATGCGACTCTAAGCGATACTTCTTTTGCTATCGATACAATCGCATCAATTACAGTCGTTTTTCCGGTTCCTGGGCCACCGGTGATAACACTAACCGAGCTGGGCCCTAACGCCGTGAAAACTGCTGTTCTTTGCTCAGCCGTGAAAACTATTTTCCTATTCCTCTCGATATAATCTAGAGACCGATTTATTTTCTTTTCCGGAACTGCCTTAAGCCCTGTTAATAAAAGACCTGAAAGAATAAGTGCTGAATTCTCCTCAGCCTCGGACAATCTTGAAAGATATACCTTTTCCCCGCGAAGAACGAGCTCGCCTACCTCGATAGATTTGTTTATTTGGGAGGAAATCATACGATGATCTATATTAAGCATCTTACCAGTCCGAAAAATGAGTTCCTTCATCGGGAGGAAGCAATGTCCCTCATCGGAGGACTTATTCAATGTGTATTTGAGTCCCGCGCGAATTCTCGAAGGTGAATCTTTAGGCACATCCATCTTATTGGCGATTTTATCTGCAAGAATAAATCCTATCCCCATAATTTCATCGGCAAGGCGATATGTATCCTTTTCTAGAATATCCAGAGCGGCACCTTTGTATCTTTCATATATCTTACGAATTCGTGCCGGCCCAATACCTTTATCGAGAAGCTTCAAAGAAAGTTTGCGGATCGCCCTCTGGTCACGATCTTCCGCAGTAAGAGCCTTCTTAATCGCCTCAGCTCTTTTTTTGCCTATTCCGGGAACTTCGAGAAGGCGCTCAGGAGTCTCACGCACCACATTTAGAACATCGTTGCCAAAATGATCGACAAGAAGCTTCGCATACTTCTTCCCTATCCCCTTTATCAGATCGCTCGATAGGTATTTTATCAGCGATTCGTTTCCTTTGGGTTGTTCTACATCAAAAGATTCTACTTTTAACCTATAGCCCCATTTCTCGGTCATCTCCCATTTTCCTTCTGCTGTAAGGCACTCTCCGGAATTCCTTTTCCCCATATTGCCCACTAACACAACAGTGTGTCCTTTATCGGTCTTAATCTTGATAATGGTAAAATCGCGTGTGCTATCGTAGAAGAGAATACTCTCAACGACTCCACTAACCGAAAACGCATTGGTATTTGTTCTTTCTTCCTGTTTCATAATTTCAGAAAAATAGTATCCCGATAAGACTGTGTCAAGCGATAGAACCTGATATGCGAAAACTCTTTCGGATCTTTTTTATATCGATTTTTTTAACGCTGTAGTTCTTTAAAAATAAATATTTAAGACCAATTAGCCTTTGACAAATAGGCTTTTAAAAACTATATTATTTAAATTTTACGTTCGCAAGTTTTGAGAGTAAAAAATACTCTCTTAATAATATTGGAAGGTCATATGGAAGAGCAAAATATTGGTGATGTTGTACCGGTAGATATAGAAGACGAAATGCGCCGTAGCTATATGGATTATGCCATGAGCACGATCATCAGCAGGGCGCTGCCCGATGTTACCGACGGTCTTAAGCCGGTGCACCGCAGATGCCTATATGCCATGTTCGATATGGGCATACTTCATAACCGCGCGCATGTTAAATCGGCGAGGCTAGTTGGAGAGGTTATGGGTAAATACCATCCACACTCAGATTCCGCGATTTACGATACGGTTGTTCGACTTGCACAGAACTTCAGAATGCGCTATCCCCTGGTTGATGGCCAAGGTAATTTCGGCTCGGTCGATGGCGATCCTGCTGCGGCGCCGCGCTACACAGAAGTCCGTATGCGCCAGATTGCAGAGGAGTTGCTCGAAGACATCCATAAAGGAACAGTCGATTTCGTCCCAAACTATGATAATTCCCTTATCGAGCCTACTCTTCTTCCAGCCAAATTCCCGAACTTCCTTGTTAATGGAAGCTCTGGTATTGCAGTAGGCATGGCGACAAATGTGCCTCCACATAATCTTTGTGAAGTTTGCGATGCCGTTACACATCTTATCGACTTTCCCGATGCCTCTATTAAAGATCTCATGCAGTTCATTCAAGGCCCCGATTACCCAACCGGCGGCATCATACTTGGAACCAGGGGAATACGTGAAGCTTATGAAACTGGTAGAGGTTCAATAACCACTCGCGCACGCGCCTTCATCGAGCCTGTTAATAAAGGCACGAAAGAGGCAATAATAATTAACGAAATACCTTACATAGTAAACAAATCGAGGCTTATCGAGCAGATAGCCGATCTTGTTAAAAATCGCAGAATCGAGTCGATATCGGATCTACGCGACGAGTCCGATAGAAACGGAATGAGGATATATATCGAACTCAAACGAGGCGAAAACGCCCAAATAGCTTTAAATAAGCTATTCAAACTCACGCGGCTTACAGAAAATTTCGGCGTTATAATGCTAGCTATCGACAAGGGTATCCCGAAGGAGATGAACCTCAAGCAGATATTAAAAGCCTACGTTGAACACCGCAGACAGGTAATTATCCGCAGAACGATTTTCGATCTCAAGAAAGCCAAAGAGCGAGCACATATACTCAAAGGCCTAGTTATTGCGCTTCAAAGTATCGACTTAGTCGTTAAGATAATTAAAGAATCTCGCACAACGAACGAAGCCTCAGAAGCCTTACAAAGAAGACTCAGTCTTTCAGAAATTCAAGCTAAAGCTATTCTCGACATGCGTCTAGCAAGACTTACCGGCCTCGAACGCGATAAAATAATCTCCGAACTCGAAGACATAATTAAACTCATTGAACACCTTCAGGGCATTCTCAATAACGAGCAAAAGGTCATGGATATTATCAAGAACGACATGATTCAAATTAAAGAAAAATACGGCGATAAGCGTAGGACTCAAATAGTCCCTCAATTCGAAGAGATGTCCGCAGAGGATTTCATCGTCGATGAAGAGGTTGTCGTTTCTGTAACACATCGCGGTTATATCAAACGCACACCGACTAGTATCTATCGCCAACAACATCGTGGGGGCAAGGGTATTCAAGCTATGGGCACCCGCGATGAGGATTTTGTTGAGAAACTATTCACTGCAACCAACCACGATATTATTTTGCTATTCAGTTCCGGTGGCAAGGTCTATTCGCTAAAAGTATATGAAATCCCGGAATTTTCGAGAACAGCGCGCGGTATGGCAATTGTCAATCTGATTGGTCTCGCCGGTGGCGATACTATCGCAAGCTGCTGCCGCATTCGTAAATTCGATGAGGATAAGGATATTATTTTCGCGACGGCCAAGGGCAAAGCAAAGCGGACTGCTCTTTCCGAATATGTTAACGCACGCAAGACAGGCGTTATTGCAATAAAGATCAGTGAAAAAGACAGGCTTATCTCCGCAGAACTCGTAGATGATCCTTCGCGCGAAATACTTCTCTTTACCCGCAAGGGCATGAGCATAAGGTTCAATGTCCAAGAAGTCCGTCAGATGGGGCGTAACGCTCAAGGTGTAAATGGTATTCGCCTTCGTGACAAGGACGAAATAGTCGCGATGATAGCACTTAATTCCCAAGATAATATACTTTCAGCCACTGAAAAGGGATACAGCAAAAGGACAAATGTAAAAGAATATCGCCAACAACACAGAGGCGGAGTCGGTATTATCGGTCATAAAGTAACAAAAAAAACCGGCAATGTAGTGGCCGCGCTTCAACTCCAAGAAGACGAAGAGATTGTTGTTATAACCTCAGAGGGTGTGCTTTTGCGCACAACGGTTTCGAGTATCAGTAGTTATGGAAGATCTACGCAGGGCGTTAAGCTTATGCGCGTGCCTACCGGACATGCTGTTTCGGGTGTAGCACCTGTCATGGAAGCCGAAGACGATGAGCCCATTATTCCCGACTCCGGCGAACAAACAGAGTTGAATGTCTAAAGGTTAAAATCCCTAACCAAATACTGATCCGCTATTTGAACTACGGTTTTTCGGAAATCGCCGGCGAAGGCCTCCTTTGCCTTTGCCATAACCAGTTTCGGAAGATTATTCGAGCGTGAAAGATGACAAAAAAGTAGCGCTTCGAGTTTATCTTGATCAATATTCTTTAGAAACTCCGAGGCTTCTTTATTAGAGAGATGGCCATGCTCACTCGCTATTCGTGCTTTTAAATATTTAGGATAGGGACCATTCTTCAGCATTAACTCGTCGTGGTTCGATTCGAGTATTAGTGCACGAATGCCATCAGCCGCCTCGATGAGGTCATTCGTTATCTTTCCGGTATCAGTTGCTATTACAATATCGCCTTCATCGGAAAAAAACTTAAACCCCACAGGATCGACAGCATCGTGTGGAACTGGAAATGGTAAAACGTCGAGGTTCCCTTTTGAAAAAACCGCGCCTGCGCTGAAAAAATGAACATCTTCGATATTGGGTCTAATATCTGTTTTGGAATAGGTTTTAAAACTCATATAGACAGGTAAAGAAAACCTTTTTGCAAGAACAAATGCACCCTTAATGTGGTCACTATGTTCGTGCGTAATAAAAAGACCATCTATCTTACTAGTGTCAATTCCATGCTCAGAAAGCTTATTCTTTGCCCTGAGCGCAGATATACCGCAATCGACGAGAATATTTGTGTTCGCGGCGGAAATATAATAGCTATTGCCAGAAGATCCGCTCGCCAGGGAAAGAACACGCATCTCTGCCTTTCGTATGAAAGTTAATTTAGATTATTCTATTGATTTTCGCTAAATTCCCAAGAACTTTGTAAATATTTTTCTTAACTCATAACCCTTCTGCAGAATAATCAATCATAGTTTCACTCCATTAACATTAACCCATCTGTCGAGTTTGACTTAAGCGCCGCTCAAATCTGCCTTTACAAAGATTTTTACTCGAACCTCATACCGCCACCCCGCGCTGTCACAATTTTTGCGGTTCCTTCGGATGCAAAAATCCCTTCCCACAAGCACATCCCTTCCCGCGCCAGCGCTAGGCTCCACACCTCGATTAATTCAAGGCCGGCGCGATGGTCCCGGAAGTGGGGCTCCGGGGAGTCCATGCGCAAGAAAATTGCATTATAAAGAAAATTGGGCACTCGCACGGAGCGTGACGGCCGGAAGGCGGAACCTGAATCGACTTTGGAAATAACGATTATAATGAAATTAAAGAGTATATTTTATAATTCGTGGGTTATTTTTGCAATCTCTTTTATGAGGCTAATATCCCCTGTTTCTTCGACTTGGGTTCCAACGACAATAAAATCTGCGCCGGCGGAGAGAATTCGCTTTGCGGTTTCAAAATCGCGAATCCCACCACCAACTATCAACGGAAGATCGCTTTCTGAACGAACCACAGATATTACCTCGGACGGAACAGGTTTCTCTGCACCGCTACCAGCTTCAAGAAATATAGCCTTACTACCCATCATCTCTGCAGCTATTGCGTGTGCCAAGACGATGTCCGGTTTATTGCGCGGAATTGGCACAGTGGCGCTCATGAACTGAACCGCCGTCACACGCCCGGATTCGATAAGTATGTATGCTGTCGGCAAAGTCGATATACCGATGGCCTTTATTTTCGGTGCCGATTCGACCTGCTCCTCAATAAGCCATCGCGGATTTCTCCCGGATATAAGCGATAAAAAGAGAATACCGTCAGCCTCTCTGGTTACCTGATGGCCATTGCCGGGAAAAAGAAAAACCGGGATATTTACACGCTTTTTTATCTCGCGAACTGCCATCTCGAACCCGTTGCCGAGAAGTAAACTGCTACCCACCAATACAGCGCTTGCGCCTGCTTCCTCAGCCTTTACAGCCAAATCTCCAAGCTCCTCAGATGTTCCTTTATCTGGATCGAGAAGGAGTAAAACTCCACCGCGCTTCGTTTTTATTTGCTTATCGAACCAACTCTCAATAAAAGTCATACTCCTCCTATTTTGAGAAGATCGGCTACAGTATATATCTTCCCCTCAGCCTTTAGGCGATGAACTAAGCGAATGAAGGCATCAGCAGTAGCATGCGCGTCGTCGAGGGCATTGTGTCGGTTTTTTGGTGGTTTTAGCTCCAAAAGCCTGATTACCTCATCCAAACCTGCGTGCTTTTTATCTGGCCATATAGCACCAACAAGACGCATGGTATCGACTATTGGCCTCCGTGGTGGTAAAATGCCCACGCTTTTGGATTCCCGCTTGAGAAATCCAAAATCAATAGCCACATTGTGGCCTACTATTATCCTGTTATGAAAAAGTTTAACGAACTCAGGAAGAACTTGATTGGCAGGAGGAGCCATCGCAAGCTCCTTACCACTGAGGCCATGGACAGCCTTTGAATCCGCAGGCACTGAACGCTCCGGTTCGACTTCCGAATAGAATCCCGGTTCAGAACCCATACAAAAACCCTCGACTGGAAGCGCCGCTACCTCTATTATCACATCTTTATCCGGATCGAGACCGGTCATCTCAAAATCAATTACAAGAAACCGCGCTTTATCGATAGGAGTGCTTGCCAAACTAACTTACCCCAAACTCTTTATTCAAAGTATCTCTAACCCAACTCAGGGCTTCCGTTGCTAATGACATATCACGGCCACCTCCCTGTGCAAAATCCGGCCTTCCGCCACCGCTTCCACCCATAATCCCCGCTGCTCCACGAATGATCTCCCCCGCAGATAGCCCGCGCTGAACCATGTCCGGAGTGGCGCCCGCAGCAATAGCAGCCTTACCATCAATATTCGCGATAAGAAAAACTACACCTATATCAAGGCGTTGCTTCATCTCATCGACAAGCTGGGCAAGTATGTCTCTTCCCGCAACACTAACCTGTTCAACAATGAACCGCCCCTGCGGACACTCGACCGTTTTTCCCAGTAGTGAATCCGCTGTGTCACCGGTTTTTTCTCGCTCCAACTCCTCGATCATTTCTTCCAAACGCTTGCCCTCAGCTACCAAAGATCGCGCCTTTTCTATGAGGTCGGAGGATTGACCGGCCTTGAGAACAGCCCTCAGCTCGTCCTTTTCATCACGAACGTCGTTTGCCCAGTCTATCACGGATATTCCAGTTATAGCCTCGATTCTGCGAAGCCCGCTTCCGACAGAGCTTTCCGATTTAATAAGAAAAGCTCCTATCTCTCCTGTTCTCGCAATATGAGTTCCTCCACAAAGTTCGCGAGATACTGGCTCAATCGATATCATGCGCACACGCTCGCCGTATTTCTCGCCAAATAACGCCATGGCTCCAGCATCTAGAGCATCTTTATATGCCAACTCGCGAGCAAATACCGGAATATCGGCTATCGCAACCTCGTTTACAATGCGTTCGATCTTCCTAAGTTGAAGCTCTGTCGGTGCCTCAAAATGGGTATAATCGAAGCGGAACCTATCTGGCGCAACAAGCGATCCCCCTTGATGGACATGTTCTCCGATAACCTTTCTTAAAGCGAAATGCAAAAGATGCGTCGCCGTATGATTCCTGCGGATAGCATTCCTGCGATCGACATCGATTTTAGCAAAGACCTCGCTCGATTGTCCTATATTGCCTTTAAGCGTTCCGATATGGATGATGGAATCGGCATCCTTCTTCGTGTCCTCGATAGTGAGCACCCAACCATCGCCCTCTATTCTACCAGTATCTCCAACCTGTCCACCAGATTCGGCGTAAAACGGTGTTTCTTCGAGAATCAAGCGAATTCGGCCATCGGCAGCGGTCTGGTATTTTCTAGCTACAACATTAGCCTCATTCTTTTCGTAACCAATGAATTTCGAGTCTGCGCCCTCAGTAAGGATTGTCCATTTCCCAGGACCTATCTCTTGGACAACATCAAAAAGCGAGGCTCCTCGAGCCCTTTTGCGCTGTTTATCCATCTCTTTGGAAAAACCTTTATGATCGACAACAAGACCCCTTTCCGAAGCCATAAGCTCGGTGAGATCAAGCGGGAATCCATAAGTATCATATAATTTAAACGCATCCATCCCCCATATTGTTCGGTCGCCTTTTTTCATCGCTTTATCGGCGAGATTCTGGAACAACTCGATTCCAACATCGAGAGTTTGAGCGAAACGCTCTTCCTCGGATTTTATCGCTCTAACTATATGTTCATTTTTTGAGATCAATTCAGGGTAAAACTCACCCATTTTATCCGTAAGCGGTGCAACAAGTTCATAAAGAAGAGGCTCGTGATAACCGAGTCTTCGGGAAAACCTAGCCGCACGCCTTAAAAGGCGCCGCAGAACGTAGCCTCGCCCCTCATTCCCGGGGAGAGCACCATCTGCGATTGCGAATACCAACGCGCGAACATGGTCTGCAATCACGCGAATCGGTATTTTCTGTTCAGGATTATCAAAATCTGCAGCGGTTATTTCCTCGATTTTACTGATTATCGGTGTGAAAAGGTCCGTTTCATAGTTTTCCTTAACCCCCTGTAAAATCGACACCACACGCTCTAATCCAAGCCCTGTGTCCACATGTTGTTTAGCAAGAGGTGTTATAGAACCGGATTCATCTTTGAAAAACTGCATGAACACCAGATTCCATATTTCGATAAATCTTCCACCGGGGTCGTTTGGTTTCTTCCCTTCGCCGAAACCAAGATCATAATGTAACTCGCTACATGGTCCACAAGGGCCAACCTCGGCCATCTCCCAAAAATTATCCTTTTCCCCAAATCGGAGTATTCGCTCTGCAGGTAAAATCTTGCGCCAGATTCGCTCGGCTTCATCGTCGTCTTTGTATATAGATGCCCAAAGCCTCTCAGGGTCGAGACCGTATCCCTCGGTCATCAATTCCCATGCCATCTCTATGGCTCCACGCTTGAAATAATCCCCAAACGACCAATTACCCATCATCTCGAAAAAAGTATGGTGAGTGCCATCGTGGCCTACATCCTCAAGGTCGTTGTGCTTACCCGAAACACGCATACATTTCTGTGCCGAAGCAGCTCTGGGATACGAAGGAATTGCTTTCTCCAGAAAATAATCCTTGAATTGGTTCATTCCAGCATTGGCAAAAAGCAATGATGGGTCTCCAATCGGCACCAATGGACTCGAGGAAACCACAACGTGTTCTTTCGATTTAAAATAATCCAGGAATTTTTCTCTTACAATTCTACTGTCCATATCTATCTCCATTAATATTTAAGAAATAATTATTCAATATACAAATTCTCTATGATTGAGCAAGCTATAACGTCATCTTCCAACAGTTGGTATAATCATCGGTTTTATTTCTTCGTAGAATTTTTAGTCTTTACTCAGCCATTTTACTCAATTTACAAAACGTCTCGATATAGATTACGTGGTTTCTAAACATCTCATCTATATAAAAGCAAGAACTAATAAAACATATAATTCTATATATATTGAAATTTTCAAGTATTTTAACTCTTGAATGCGCTTTATGAATTGACATTCTCATTTGTAAAATATAGATTACTTCTTGATGCTAAATAAAGCCCGAAAGACAATTTTACCGAACGGCATTCGCGTTTTAACTCTACCCATTAAATCGCGGCGGGGTGTTGCCGCAGGAGTCTGGATAGATGCCGGAAGTCGTGACGATCCCCTTGGCCAAGAAGGCCTTTGCCACCTTACTGAACATATGTCCTTCAAGGGAACACCCACGCGAAGCGCTCTCGATATTGCGCGGGAACTGGAAAGTGTAGCCGCATCTGAGAATGGTTATACCTCTCAGGAGGAAACTTGCTATTATATCTATCTTCCAGCGGAACAACTCCACAAAGGAATGAACATTCTCGGCGACATGGTTTCGCATGCCTCGGTGGATAATAAACTCTTTTTAAAGGAACTTTCGGTTGTCGCAAGCGAGATGAGTGATGTCGCGGACACGCCATCGGAGATAGCGCGCGATCACTTCACTTCTGTTGTTTTCGGAGACCACCCGCTTGGAAAAACTATCCTCGGTTACCCAATGACCGTTAATAATCTATGCCGAGACGATGTTCTTGAATTTATAAACACAAATTACGTCGCTCCTCGAATAATTGTTGCTGCGGTCGGCAATATCGACCACGATTATTTTTGCGAGTTGACCGAGAAAAACTTCGACATCGGCACACAAGCCTCTCAAAAAAGTCGCACTTCTCCGAAAGCTATGGATTACGGCAAATTTCGTGTTGTTGAAAAGAAAACCTCACAGCTTTCAATATACCTCGGCGGAAGGGCTTTTTCCTTTGTTGACCCCATGCGCTATCAAATGGCAATTCTCGATATAATCCTAGGTAGAGGAGCTTCGAGCCTGCTTTTCCATTGTCTGCGCGAGGAGGAGGGTATTGGATATCGGATTTTTTCTTTTGAAGAATACTTCGGCGATTGCGGTCTCTGGGGCATTTATGCCAGTATCGACCCTAAAAGCATCGAACGCTTCTTCCAAACCGTCGATTCGGTTTTCAATAAGATAATCGCCGGGACCGCTGTAGCTGAGCGCTTCGATGAAACATTGAGAGGTGTCACAGGAAGAATCGCGCTGGAAAACGACTCTGTGGGTTCACTTCTTGCAAGGCTTGTCGAAACCGAGCTTTACCTTGGCAGATTTATCTCACCCGATATGACCCTTGCGGAATTATCTAAAATAACCCCGGAGGATATTGTTGAACTTGCGCGCAGTATCCTCGATAGGGATAGAATATCAGGTGTATGTTACGGCCCTTCGAAAAAGCTCAAAATCCCATGCTGGCTGACTCCGGTAAAGGAAAAATAGCGTGAAACAATCACTTGAAGTTAAATGCAAAATCCTCAGAGAAGGTGCTTCGATCCCCAAATTTATGAGCGATGGTTCCGCTGGTGCCGACCTTTTTGCCTGCCTACCACAACCCATTTTTATTGAACCAGGAAAATGGGAAACCATCCCGATTGGAATATCACTTGCGATTCCCCATGGATTTGAAGGTGAGGTGAGGCCACGAAGCGGTTTGGCGCGTAATTTTGGCATTACTTTACTTAACGCTCCGGGAACAATAGATTCAGATTATCGTGGTGAATTAATGGTTATTCTGATTAATCATGGTGAAATATCATTCCGAGTGGAAGATGGCGACCGAATAGCACAACTGCTAATTAAACCGGTTTTACATGCTACTTTCATTAGAACAGATACTCTTGAAGAATCTAGCCGTGGTGATGGCGGCTTTGGGTCCACGGGCATCCGAGGATAACCTCGGCAAAGGATAATTAACTCGCAGATAAGAACTTATTTAACAATCCGAGTCAAATTTGTTCGTTTTAGTAAAGCCAATAAATCAAAAAATATTCGATATATTTTTGTTTAACCCCGGCGCTGTCACGATTTTTGCTATTCTAATGCTTTAGCGTAATAGAAGCATTTACTCTTGCAAAAATCCCCACCAAACCCCTTTTCTGTCACAAAATTTTCACCTTCGGTAAATTTCGTGCCAGCCCCATTTGCTCGTGCCAGCGCCTTTTTTCTCAGTGTTATTTTCAGTGTCTATGGACAAGCATTTCATTTTGCATTAGGCTTCTTTGCCTTATATTTATTTTTTCGTAGAATATTTTTACAGATTTTCTTAGGGTAGCATATCTTTGTTTCTATTTACATTAATTGAATACAATAACCATATACTGTGGCCTATAAAATGCTATATTATTCAGGAAACAGTGAGCAAATGAGGAAAATGCTAAATACTTTGAAAAAAATAGCCTTCGAGCGAGTAGGCGGCACAGATTCAGAGCGCAAGGTTTTCGATATTCTTATCGATGAGGTTCGCACACGCGGCCTCGAGCCTCATCTTGAGCCCTTTGAGATTTCCACTTTTCATCGCGGTGAAGGCAATGTTGTCCTTGAAAGCGAATCTCCGCTCAAATTTGCTGTCAATCCAATCGGTCTTTCTGGTAATGCTGACATCACTGCGAACTTTCGATATATTGAACCTTCAAATCTGCCGTTGGCAGATTCTTGCGAGGGTCAGATTATTATTCTTCCCGAACGCGTTTCATTTAGGCATTATGAGCACCTTGCTCGTATTGGTGCGTCGGCGTTTATTGTTGTTAATCCACCCGGTCACAAGCCAGGATTTCAATCTCTAAAAAGCAACTTTGTAGATTGTTATGGCAAAATACCCGGGGCGGTCATAGGTTACGAAGCTGGTTTGAAGCTCATTTCCAATAATAAACACAAACTCCATCTGCAATGTCAGCAGGAGGAATTTCTTGGAATAAGTCATAATCTATTGGTTACCATCAAGGGACAAAAGAACGATGGAGAGATATTCGTCTGTGCACACGCTGATAGTGTTGCAGGTTCTCCGGGTGCTGTTGACAATGGCGCTGGTTGTGTCGAGATGCTCGGCATTATGGGGCATTTTGCCAAACAACCGCCTAAACGCACGATCCATTTCTGTTTTTTCGGAAGTGAGGAGCTTGGTCTCATGGGAAGCCAATTCTATGTAAAAAAGCACATCGACGAGCTTAACAAAATAGCCATAGTCTTCAATCTCGATGTGGGCGGCGATATTTTCGGTGATAATAAGGCTATTATCACTGGAGACCAGAACCTTGCTAACTTTATCGATTCTCACAATAAACTACGGGGTATGGGCCTTCGCGTAACGAGGTCTATTTATTCAAGTGACAACATGCCCTTCGCCCGTCATGGAATTCCTTCAGTGAACTTTGTGCGCTCGGGGCTCGGGGCATCACTCGGTCATTCCTCCGACGACGATCTTCGCAATGTCGATGAGCGCTCCTTAAGATCACTCGCTGAAATTGCCCTAGATTACATCATCTCGGTTGCAAATGGAATAGCCTTGCCTTTCGAGCGCACGATACCTAATGACATTGCCGATGAGGTAGAGAAATATTTCATCGAAAGGTTTGGTCTTGAAAAATAAAATCCTCACAACTCTTTTTTCGCTGTTTATGGCCTTTTCGGCTCTAGCGGCAATCAAATGTGGGCTTCCGGAGCTCATTGAATCAAAGTCCCCACTTACACTTTCGAGGCCGGTTCTATCTTATTATTATGACTCTGATAATTTTCGTGTATGGTATAATCTAACAGGGACGAATGCCATTCCGGGCGATGACAACTCCCCTGCCGACGGCATCCCCGATTGGGCGCAGTTTGCGACCGAATATCTCGAACGCGCACGCGCGCTTTTAGTCGATACTCTTGAATTCCGTTCACCTATCCCCGATTCAAGCATTCTTCCGGGCCTCAGCGATGTCGGGGGCGATGACCGCACCGATGTCTATTTCCTCGACATGGAATTCTACGGAATGACCTATCTCGACACCATGCTTTCAGGCGGCGTAGGACCGGCGTTCTTAACAATAGAGAACGATTTCGAGGCTGCGAGTTTTCCTGAATATATTGGGCGGGAGCATGAAGCCCTTGCAGTTACCTGCGCGCACGAATTCTTTCACTCTATCCACTATGCTTACGGTAGTAACAGCAGCTGGATATGGTGGATGGAGGCTACTGCAGTTTGGTCTGAGGAGCGCAATTATCCCGATGTAAACGATTATTTGAATTATCTACCGGCTTTTCAGAATTCGCCCGAGGCAGGCCTGAACAACAACTCTCCTGCTGGTAGATTCTATGGTTCCTGTCTTTTTCCGATGTTTCTTACTGCTAACTACGGAGATCCTGTTATCAACGCTATCTGGGAACTTGTTCCTGTAAATAATGTTTATCCCGCCATCTTTTTATGGGCCAATGGCATAGACCTTAACACTAAAGAGCTTTATGGCGATTTCGCACATTGGAATCTACTTGTTGGCGAGAACTACAATGGCTATGGCTACTCGGATGCTGCGCTCATGCCTTTACCAAAAATAACTCCTCTCGACTCGGTGACAGGTCCTCTTACATCATCAGGTGGCGCTATTTATGTTGAAATTCCTAGCTATTCCGATGGCGGAGTCTGGGCCGAATGGTCGCCCTTGGATTCGCTTTCGGCGCGCGTTCACGCCCTCACGAATGTTGGCACCGACCAGAGCGACACTACATTAGAGATATTCGGCCACGCCGATACAATCCCTGGTGCATGGCGCTATGATGGCATTTATGCAACATTGGCCAATCTCGCTGCAGTTCCAACAGCCCCAGCACAATTTGGGCGCCTATTGACAGGTCCCGCGCCCTCAGCCAAGGTTGAAATACCTCATAATATTGTGAACTTACCACCTTATCCGAATC
The DNA here is from genome assembly GCA_023145965.1 of bacterium. Lineage (NCBI taxonomy): Bacteria > bacterium. Next base: position 20,122 of record JAGLDC010000059.1, read on the forward strand.
CCTTTGTTTATAGTGAAGCTGAAACACTTTACATACCATTCTCTGCAGGCGAAAATTCCGCTATACGATTTACAGTATGGACAACCGATGGTCATCTTGTTTACGAACAAATCGGAATGGCAAGTTTAGGTTATCATCTAACACAGCACGGTGCATTAACATGGATACCGCAAAACCAATCGGGAAATAGACTTGCCGGTGGTATTTATGTCTATTACTTAAACCTCGATGATGTGACATACACTGGAAAAATAGCGATCGTTAATAATTAGTTAAAATAAGTGTTATAAATTCGTAACAATAAATTGAAGTTTGTTACGAATTTATAACACTTGCTATTAACCAGAAAATTTCTAGAATAATAAAAAATCTTTTTGTATGCTAACCTATACCATTTGAAATCTCTAGGAAAAGCGCTTATAGAGTGGATGCGAAAACACAGATTAGTAGCATACCGCTCCTCGATTGGATCTGGAACAGATTAAAGCGTGAGCGTTGTTAATCGATGCGCATCGATATGGTAAAATAAAAAACTAATAAATGGAGAATTGATGAACTGGAAATTATTGAAAGAATTGTGCGATGCACCTGGAGCTCCAGGCCACGAAGAGCCTGTCGCGCAGATAGTCCGCAGGGAGTTCGCGACTCTCACCGACGATGTCCACACCGATGCGGTAGGTAACGTTATTGCGCATATCGAAGGCAAAGGCATTAAAGTCGCATTGGACGCGCATACTGATGAGGTCGCCTTTATCGTGACGCACATCGATAATGAGGGCTTTATCCGCGTCATACCACTCGGAGGCATAGACCCTCGCGTGTTCACAGCACAGAGAGTTATTATCCACGGAGCGCAAAGGCTTACCGGCGTTGTCGGCTCGATACCGCCACACCTAACTCGCGGCAGAGAGGCAGATCGCGACAAATCGGTTCCGATACCAGATTCCTTTATAGACACCGGGTTACCATCTCAAAAGGTGCATGAATTAGTAAGTATTGGCGATATAGTAACTTACGACAGCTCACTCATTGATCTTGGGAATGCTTTCGTGGGTAAAGCCTTTGATGACAGAGCTGGTCTGTTCGCAATAATAGAAGGCTTACGCATGGCTAAAAAAGTCGCATGTGATCTTTATCTGGTGGCAGCCGTTCAGGAAGAACGCGGGCTCCGTGGCGCTCAATGCGCAGCATTTTCGGTTGCTCCCGATGTTGCAATTGCTGTCGAAGGAACCTTCGCCAACGACGTTCCGGGGATACCCACGTATCGGCGTCTGGCCACTCAAAATAAAGGCCCCGAGCTTCGCATTGTAGATGGCCGGGTAATTGCCGACCGTGGGCTGGTTCGATTCCTTGGAGAAATTGCAGAACAGGCCAAAATACCTCATCAGTTTATTGTAAAATCCGCTGGAACGACCAACGCCACCACAATACAAACATCTCGCGGAGGTGTCCGAGTGGCGGCTATATCAATGCCGGTTAGGTATATACATAGCCCGACTGGAATGATACAAAAAAGCGATATTGAACAATCCATTAAGCTCGTCGCAGCTTTCCTAGAAAATGCGGATAAGCTTCCGCCTAGGTAACTAAACTACTTCCGTAAACCGATGGGCATCAGATAGCGCGGGATACCATCGACAGAGAAGAGCTCCGACACTTTATCATCATGGAATGCGCCAATAGCTACGGTCGAAAGATTCAGTCCTTCAACCGCAAGATAGATATTCTGGCCGATATGACCGATCTCCATATCAACATAACGCTCGGCGCGCGCGCCGTATCGAGCTGAAGTCCTTTCAACTACTGCAAAAAGGCATATTACACAAGCAGCGCTATGTAATGCTCCCTGACCGAGAGCAGCATCAGCTAATTTTTCCGCAAAATGCCCCTCCATAATAACCTCAAGATTGTGCGAATCCTCAATATATCTGTAAATTCCAGGAGGAATACCCTCGATACGCTCGACTAATAAATAAGTATCTATAGGAAAAGTGGCGCCAGCACTGGGTGCTACGCGAAATCCCTTAGCAAAATCGGTGATGCCAGCCGTAGCCCACATAAGCTCGCTTATCGCAGAAAGTGTAATCGAACCCTCAGAAAAAGACCGCCGGCTACGGCGGGTCTCCATAACGGAATGTAAGTCAATGCCATTGCCCGGCGGTGAAGGAAGGTCTATTATCTGTGCCATAACGGAAACTCCTAACAAAAAAATGGTTATTATTATTCTCATTCTACCCATCCTTTATCAAATCATACCCACCAAATCAATCCAAGCTAAATTATATGTCGAACATCGATAAATGCATCATCTAAAGCAAATGTTGAAAAAAATATAACTAAATAAACGGGCGGTCGGCAGCGG